>CALDGV010000619.1 GCA_937941745.1 uncultured Prosthecobacter sp.
GTGCGCGACTTCGAGATTGCCAACGGCGCCGGTTTCCTCGTCGCCCTCACCGGCACCATGATGCGCATGCCCGCCCTGCCCAAAGTGCCCGCTGCCGAGCGCATCCAGGTCAGCGAAGAAGGTGTGATTAGCGGGATTTGAAGCCTCGCTTGCACGCACGACGGCCCGCCGCTAAACGCCGCCTGTGCATCAAGCCTTCGTCCTCGGCGCGGGGTTGGGAGAGCGGCTGCGGCCGCTGACCGACCAGCTTCCCAAGCCCCTCATTCCCGTCTTTCACAAGCCGCTCATCACCTATGCTTTCGACCATCTCATGGCGTCGGGGGTGAATGCCTTCGTGGTGAACACGCACCACCTGCCGCAGGCCTATGCGGAGTCTTTTCCAGACGGACGCTATCTCAGCGCACCGATCGCCTTCCGCCATGAGGCTCCCGTGCGGCTCGAAACCGCTGGCGGCATCGCCAACGTCCGCGACCTGCTCGCTGACGAACCCTTTTTTGTCTACAACGGCGACATCCTGACCACGCTGCCGCTGCAGCCGCTGATCCAGGAGCATCAGGAGCGGGGCAACCTCGTCACGCTGGCCCTCCGCAGCATGGGTCCTGCACAGCACATTGCCTTTGATCCAGCCACAGGGCGCGTCACGGACATCCGCAACAAGCTGGGCACCGGCAACGACGGCACTCATCTCTTCACCGGCATCTACCTCTGCGATCCAGCTTTCCATGACTGGCTCACGCCGGGCAAAGTCGAGTCTGTGATCCCCATCTTCCTCAAAATGATCCAGCAGGGAGGGAAGCTCGGTGCGGTCGTCCTTGATGAAGGCGATTGGTGGGATCTGGGCAGCCGCGCAGCCTATCTGGAGGCTCATCAGATGCTGGCCAGCTCGGGTCGAAATGCTGCACCCGCCATTCATGCCTCGGCGCTTGTCTCGCCGGAAGCGCATTTGATCGGACTGAACGTCATCGGTGAAGGTGCCGAGGTGGAGGCTGGAGCCACGCTGGAAGACTGCATCCTCTGGCCAGGAGCCAGGGTGGCTTCTGGAGCCCGGCTGAAACGCTGCATCGTGCGCCGAGGCATCGAGGCCTCAGGCACGCATGAGAACATCGACCTCTAGAGCGCCAAACAAACGTTGGTAGTTCGCTGCGATCTGCTCGGTGATGGTGGAGAGGTCCTCACCACGCACCTGGGCGAGCAGCTGATAGCTGACGCAGAGGTTGGCCGGATGATTCACCGGCCTGCCTTCATGGCTCAGTGGATAGGGGTTCAAGGCCTCGGGTGGCCACATGTCTGGCGCATCGGTCTCCGCGAGCAGGCGGTCTGCGGGCACGATGGCAAAGGTGGCCAGCTGCTGGGCTTTTCGTTCGTGGCCAAAGTAGGGCGAGAGAGAAAAGTAAGCCCCCATCTTGGCGAAGCCGGGAATCATTTCAGCGGGGCCGCCATAGGAGTGCAGCAGAAAACCTCTCCTCGGCAGCTTTGCCGAGCGCAGTTCCTGCTCCAGCATGCCCCAGGCGCGCAGGCAGTGGATGGTTGCCGGACGGTCCAGCCTGGCGGCCAGTTCCAACTGCCAGCGGAAGCACTCGACCTGAACCTCGATGTCTGGCTGCTCGATCCAACGGTCGAGGCCGATTTCTCCCACCGGGGCCTGAGGAAACTCCTCCAGATAAGCTCGGAGGCGGCTCTGCCAGTATGCGGTGCGCTCCTTCACATACCAAGGGTGCAGGCCGAACGAAGGTTTCACCCAGGGGTAACGGCGGGCCAGGCAAGCCACCGCCTCCCAGTCATCCTCGGCAGAGCCATCCACCACGACTTCCGCGATGCCCAGTGAGGGCAGAAGCTGCATCACCTCATTCCGCACGGCATCCAGCCGGGCATCCTGGAGGTGATTGTGGGCATCGTAAAGCATGGCGGCTCGTGGCCTCGACCGCTGCGTTCGTCAACGGCGCTTCCGGATGATGGGTGCCAGCCATTTTGCGGTTTCATCGGCAGTGACGTTGTAGCCTGCGAGGTTCGGGTGGCGGTCGCCAGCCCAGCCTGGCAGATGGCCAAAGAGGCCGTCGAGCCGGTTGTCCATCACGACCACCTGAGGTTCAGTTCCCGGTGCAACATACGGCGTGGCCAGCGGGCGCAGGTTTTCAGGGATTTTGGAGAGGGAGAAGCGGCGGTAATTCAGCCCGTCGGGATTCTTTTTGAGTTCGGCGAGGTAGCGGGGTGCGATGTCGAAGAGTGTGAGCTTTTCCTCCGCAGCGATCTGCTTCACCAGCTGGTTGATGTTGTCGTGCGTGGCGCTCGGCGAATAGGGAATGACGGTCATCGGGATGAGCGTGGCCTTAGGGTGATCGCGGCGCAGACGGCCGAGCAGTTCGCGGAAGTCCTTCGGGAAGTTCTCCGCAAACTTTTCGCGCCGGGCGATGTCGTTGATGCCGTAACGGATGAAGATGTAATCCGCCTGCGGCTTGGTTTTCACCGCCTTGTCATAGCGCGTGTCGAGCAGGCGGCGGATGAATTCACCGCTGACACCTTCATTGTACACATCGCATGGTGGCAGGTCGCCTTCCGTCGCCAGTTTGATGCGCAGCATGTCTTCAAACTGTGGCTCATCAGGGGCATACTTTTTTGGGAAGCTCGCTTCCGTCGTGCTGTCGCCGAGCAGGATGATTTGGAGACGTTTTTTGCCTGCCGTGGCCTCGCTGAAGGCAAAAGGCTGGCCGCCGATGAACTGATCCGAGGTGATGGTAGGGCAGATGAGCTTTTCCACGTGTGCTGTGAAGAGCTCCGTGCCCTTGGCGTGGCTGACGAACGGCCAGCGGGCGGGATTGTACATCGTGTCGGTGAGGTCGCGCATGAGCACGACATGCTTGCCGTTCTTCGCCATCTGCCGCAGGCCGAAGGGGCGGCCGCTCACGCACATGTTGAGGTGCACCCCCATGAGGATGACGTTGTCGATGTTGCGCGCCTCAAGCAGGTTCCAGATCTCCACGCCGCTGTCGCTGATGGCATCCCTGGCCTGATCGATGCGCAGGACGTCAATCTGCCTGGTCCAGGGTGCCTTGGGATTGAGCCCTTTGGCTTCGAGTTCCTTGGCCCATGCGGCATGCTCGGCAGGATCATCATCCTCGCCACCATCGCTTTGATCCAGGGGATACACTGCCATCTCCTCGGCAGGGATTTGTTTGCACCACTCGCTGATCTTGTCCGGCAGCCGTGGTGCCGCAGGTGCGGACTTGGCCCGTTCACGTGCGGCGGTGCCTTCGTAGGCCTTCATGCAGGAGCTGGGTGCATGAATGATCAGCACGCCCTGCTGGCGTGCTTTTTCCAGCACCTCGTTCATCCTTGGCGCCATCTCCACCTCGCGGGTGACGGCGTTTTTGCAGTGATGAAGGTCCCACATGTCGCACACGATGATCGCCGTGCGGGAGGGCAGCCACTGCTCCTTCACCAAGGAGGCCTTCCCAACGGGCGAGCGTGATTGCAGGGTCAGGTTGAGTGGCGTTTCCGCGGCGAGCGAAGCGACAAAGGCAAAGAGCAGGGCGATGAGGCGCATGGAAGCAGTACGTCCATAAGTTCAGGCGCTCTCAAAGGTTCTGTGCTTGACGTTTTCGCCTTCACCTTGACCTCCTGACGGCTTTCCAACGTAACCCTGCGACTCTTGAACTCCGCTTCCCCCATCCTTGGCATTGATCTTGGCACGACGAACTCCCTCATAGGCGTGGTGGACAGTGGTTTTCCCATCTTGCTCGCGGATGAGACCGGCAGCCGCATCACGCCTTCAGCGGTGAATTATGCTGCTGACGGAACGGTGCTCGTGGGTGCTGCTGCCCTGCGCAAGCGGGCGCTCGAACCGGAGCGCACGGTGACCAGCGTGAAGCGTCTGATCGGCCGTCGTAACGGCGAGGGTGACTGGCGGCCTTCCTACAACCTCCGGGAACTGGGAACAACGCCGGTGCAGGTCTCTGCCGAGATCTTGAAAAGGCTCAAGGCTGTGGCCGAACGAGCCTTGGAGCAGCCGGTGAGCCGGGCGGTCATTACTGTGCCTGCCTACTTCAACGATGCCCAGCGCAACGCCACCAAGCAGGCGGGTGAACTGGCCGGCCTCACCGTGGAGCGGATTGTTAGTGAACCTACCGCTGCTGCCCTGGCCTACGGTTTGGACAAGCTGGGCGAGCATCAGAAGATCGCCGTTTACGATCTGGGTGGCGGCACCTTTGACATCAGCATTCTGGAGATGCGCGAGGGCGTGTTTCAGGTGCTGAGCACGGCGGGAGACACCCAGCTCGGCGGCGATGATCTGGACCGTGCTCTGGCAGAATGGCTGGCACCTGAAGGTGCCGACCCTGCGAGATTTGTGGAGGCGGCTGAAGCGGCGAAAAAGCGCCTGTCAGCGGAAGAAAGCACCCGGGTCGAGCTGCCCTTCTACGATGGTAAAAACAGCCTGAGCCTTGAAATCAGCCAGCTGGAGTTCGAGAAGCTCATCCGCCCCTTCATCGAGCGCACCCGGGCCCATTGCCTTCGTGCTCTGAGTGATGCCGGAGTCCGGCCCGAGGAGCTGGACGAGGTCATCCTGGTCGGAGGCAGCACCCGCATCCCGTTCGTGCGCCGCTACGTGGCCGAGGTTTTTGGCCGGGAGCCTAACACGTCACAAAATCCTGATGAAGCCGTGGCCCAAGGTGCCGTGATCCAGGCCGGCATCCTGAGTGGAGCGCTGAAAAACGTGCTCTTGCTGGATGTGACACCTCTGTCTTTGGGCATCGAGACCTTCGGCGGCCTGATGAACATCATCATTCCGCGCAACACGACCATTCCATGCAAGGCCGGGGAGATGTTCACCAATGCCGTGGCCAACCAAAAGGACATGCTGATCCGTGTGCTGCAGGGAGAACGCGAGCTCGCCAAGGACAACTGGGAGCTCGGCCGCATCGTGGTTCCCTTTCCGCCCGGCGCCAAAGGCAGTGCACGCGTGGGAGTGCAGTTTGCCATTGATGCCAACGGCATCCTTCAAGTGCTGGCCCGCGATACAGCGACGGGTTCGGACACGGTCCTGGAGATTCAGAACACCGCCGTGGATGTAGATGACGAGCGTGTGGAAAAGATGATCGCCGAGAGCGTGGAGCATGCCTTCGAAGACATGAACGAGCGCCTTTGGACCGAGGCACGTCTCAAGGCTGAGGAGCTGCTCCCGGCAGTCGAAACGGCGCTGGGCCAGTTTGGAGACGCGGTGAGCAAAGCCGAGTGGAGCGTGATTCAAGATGCAGCTGCCGAGGTGCGCCGCCTGCTGGATGCCTCCGGACATGACGCCGCAGCCCTCAAGAAGGCGAATGCCGCCCTTGATGAGGCTACCCAGGAGCTGGCGGTGAGGCTGGTCGAACGTGCCATGGAGGAATCCCTGGTGCGCCGCGGCCTGCTGTGAGCATTACATGAAGCCTGTGGGAAGCTTTCCCTGGTGCCGAGGAATGATGCTCTTGCTTTTTCGACTGGCCGCTGTGCTTTCGAGATGATGAACCAACCTCTCCAAGGACAAAAAATCGGATTTGTGGGCCTCGGCAACATGGGCCGGGCCAATGCACGGCACCTTCATGAAGCCGGCGCAGAGGTCTGGGTCTGGAATCGCAGCGATGCCCCTGCTCAGGCGGCCGTGGAACTGGGCATGAAGCGCGCCCAGACCCTGCCGGAACTGGCGCGTGAGGTCGGTCCTGGCATCATCTGCATCAACCTCACCATGACGGATGTCGTGGAGAAGGTGGTCTTCGGCCCCGGCGGGCTCATCGAAGGAATGCACCCAGATGCGTTGATCATCGACTTTGGCACGACAGGAGTTCCGGAAACCAAGGCGTTTGCAGAACGGGTGAACTGGGTGGATGCGCCTGTCTCCGGCGGACAAGTGGGTGCGGAGGCGGCTACCTTGACCATCATGGCCGGAGGTTCGGCAGAGAACTTTGCGCGTGCCTTGCCCGTCTTTCAGGTGGTGGGCAAGAACATCACCCACCTGGGCTCCAGCGGCAGCGGGCAGGTCACAAAGCTGGCCAACCAGCTCATCGTGGCGCAAACGATTGATGCTGTGGCGCAGGCATTGCGGCTGGCAGAGCTCTCTGGGGTCGATCCTGCGCTGGTTCGGAAGGCGCTGCTCGGCGGCTTTGCCGAAAGCCGCATTCTCGACCTGCACGGCGACCGCATGGTGCGACGCGCTTTTGAGCCCGGCGGGCGTGCCACCCTGCAGCTCAAGGATGTCCGCCTGATGTGCCAGCTTGCCGACTCAGTCGGGCTCGATTCACCGACCTTGCGCAACTCGCTGGCCCAATGGGAGAAGTTTGTGCATGAGAAGGGCCTAGGTGACCTGGATCACAGCGGACTTTTCCGCCTCTACGAGTAGCGTCAGCTCTCTTCAGTCACAGCCGACATGGGAAAGCGCAGACGGATTTCTGTGCCGCCACTGTCCGGACGTGAAGTCAGCAGCCGGCCGCGCATTTGCTCGGCGAACACGGCCAGGATCTTCAATCCCAGCCCGCTGCCAGCGCCGGGGCGCAGGTTTGCCGGCAGGCCGATGCCATTGTCGGTGACGGACAGCTCGCCAGTGCCTTCTTCATAACGAAGCACGACCTTTACCTGGCCCTGACGTCCTTCCGGGAAGGCGTGTTCAAAGCAGTTGGAGAGCGTTTCGTTCAAGGTCAGGGCGAGCGGCATCAGCCATTCCTGCTGGATTTCACCAGGGGCGAGGTCGAGTTCAACCTGCACATGTTCTTCAGTGGCTGCATAGCATTCACGGAGCCGTTCGATCAGGCCTTCGGCAAATTCGCGGAATCCCTGGCTGGCACCAACCGCGACCTGGTAAAGGTGCTGGTGGAGGTCAGCAATCGAGCGCACGCGGTTCTGGCTGGAGCGCAGGGCGTTTCGCGCGCTTGGGTCCGTGGTGGAATTCGATTCCAGGTTCAGCAGGCTGGAAATGATCTGGAGGTGGTTCTTGATCCGGTGATGCGTCTCCGAGAGAAGCAGCTTCTCACGAGCCAGGTTGATTGTCGGCAGAGGTGCGGCTTCCGTGGTTGGCGGTGCTGGCGATTCCCCTGGGGCTGCGGACATCAGGTCGGCACCTCCTGTGGAGCTTTCTGCTTTCTGCGCAGGTGCCTGGATGAATTCGCTGATGGCGAAATCAAAGCCACCTGCCCCCAAGGCTTCCACGCGCACTTTCAAGGACTGCTTTTCACCGTGGCTGGAAAGGCAGGTCAGCTCATGCAGCACCTTGGGATCTTGAGCATACTCGGCCAGATCGCTGTAAAAGCCGGTGGCATCGCTAGGGCGGAAGTGCTGGTGCAGGGGACGTCCGGCCGACTCGCTTTCCGCAAGGCCCAGGAGTTCGAGGCCACGTTCTGAGGCGAACTTCAGCCGTCCGTTCACATTGGTCTGGAACAGCACGGACAGCATGGGCTTGCTGGCCGTAAAAGGATCGGCGGGCAGTGAAGTCTGTTCGCGGATCGTGGCGCTGGCTACAGGAGCTTCCACAGGCACTTCGACCGTCTGCGGCTTCGGTTCCAACTCGAAGAAGTGGATGGTGCAGTGGGGCTCGCCCTCGCCATCCATCACCTGGGCCAGGTGCAGGTGCACCGGAATGGAATCGTAATCCTCCCGGATGACATTGATGTCGATCATGGTGCTGCGTTGACCACGCGACTGAAGGTCACGAATGGCTTCGCGGCGGGCTTTCGCGCTCTCATCATCGAACCACTGGTCCAGTGGAAGGCGGCGCAGTTCGTTTTTGGACATGCCAAAGAGCTCTTCGGCATTGGAATTCACCTCAAAAACGCCGCCTGCCTTGTCGATGAGGACCACCGGCAGTGGTGCTTCCTGCAGCAGGGCACGGAATTTGGCTTCCGTGGCGCGGAGTTGCTCTTCATGGCGGACTTTTTCGGTGGCGTCCTGAATGCTCACCAGCAGGCCACCGCCCGGCAGGCCGACAGGCTGGAACTCGAGGTCCTTGAGCAGTCCATCGCCCGTGGCCAGGCTGAAGGTCCGGGTGATCTGCCGTCTCCACACATCCTCGCGCCAAAGCGCGGCGACCTGTTTTCGGTAGTGCTCACTGGGGCAGGCCGCCGCCAGCCATTCTTCGACGGTCTCATCCGTCTTCACTGGACGACCGAGCAGCCGGGTCAACGGCTGGTTTTGAAAGACAGGATCACCTAGGTCGTTGAGCACGAGAACGCCGAACGGCAGCGAATCGAGATAGCTCTTCAGCCGGCCTTCACGCTGGGCGAAGGTCTTTTCCGCCTCATGCAGGGTGCGCAGTTCCTGCCGTGCACGGGCGAGGTCGTCCTGAAGTCGCCTCAGTTCGATGGCCCCGGGCATGGCCTCGACAGCAGGGGGGTGGGCAATGCTGGCCACGGCACTAGCAATGGCGGGCAGGTTGGCCGGAGGTATGGAGAGCCGTGGTGCTTCCGGAGGAAGTGCAATGGCACTGAAGAGAGCCGGCTCGTGCTGTTTCCCAGCTTCGCGCACCAGCAGCCATCGGCCTGGAGGCATGCCGCCGTTCGAATCGGAAGGGGCCGTGCCCCCCCAGGGCTGTCGTGCAGGGCCTGAGGGCACCTGGATCACGGTCGATGCTGCCTCGGCGGGGTCCAGGAGCCGGTCGAGTGCTGTCAGGACGACTTGCTTGAAGGGACCATTCTTGCTTCCATCGCCAAACGCTTCCCAAAAAGCCGTCTCACCCTCCTGCAGCCCGCGGGAGAGGCATGCTTCACCTGCGGCCGCGTTTGCCTGCATGATGATGCCGTCACGGCTCAGGGTCAGTGTCGGCACTCCGAGGGCTGCCAATGGCGCGGCACCCGCATCGGATCTGTGACTTCCAGAGTCTGTTTCCAGACTAGGTTTGGGGTCCGGTGGAACCTCACCGTGCTGGAAGCGCTCACAGATGATCATCAGACCACCCACGTTCGCATCGCTTTGACGTCTCCATGGACGCACTTCCCAGCGATAGATGATGCGTCTGCCATCAGCACCTGCCAGCGCATCGTGTTCGCTGCGAATGATGTGTCCTTGGAGGGCTCGGTCATAGACCTGCCGCCAGCCAGGATGCAGGTTGGGAAAGACTTCATACTGGCTTCTTCCCAAAAGTTTCTGGACTTCACCTAGGCCGAATTCTTCAACCCAGGCTCGATTGGCCAGCATGTAGCGCATCTGCTGGTCAAACATCGCCATGGCAACGGGGGCGTTTTCGACCAGCACGCCCAGCACACGTTCCATGTCGTCTCCAGATGTTGTGCCAAAGGCGGATGCAGGGGCCCCAGCTAGGCCTGTCTCGGCCTCCGAGAATGGCCCCGAACCCGACGGACGCGGGTGAATGACGTTACGGAGCACAGACGAGGACATGGGAGGCCTGGAAGCGGCAGTTTGGACAAAAGCTCAATTTTTTAAAATATAAGCAGGGCTTAGCTTATCAACAAGGAGAAAGCCGTCAGTTTTGAATCTCAAAAAGGATAAATGACCGCTTAACCCATGACCTACTCCCTGTGGTAAGGTTCTCCGCGCAAAATGCTGTAGGCTCGATAGATCTGTTCGGCCAGCACGATGAGCGCCAGTTCATGCTGCAAGGTGAACGCTGACAGTGTCCAGCACTCATCAGCCAGGCTGCGCAGTTCGGGGGAATGTCCGTCGGCACCACCAATCAGGATCGAAAGGCGCTTGGTGCCTTTCAAATCATGAGCCTGGATCCAGCTGGCCAAGTCCTTGCTGCGCTGGATCTTACCACGTTCATCCAGAACAATGCGAAGGCCGCCCGTGCTCGCGGCCAGCATCTGCTTCTCGACTTGGTCGCGAGGTCCTTCCTTGATGATGATGTGCTCGATTTTAAGGGTCCGCTTCAGCCGAGACAGATAGTCTTCGAGGCCGCTTTTTGCCCAAGAGAGAGCGGGTTTACCTACTGTGATGATTCTCCAATGCATGGATCAATACGGTGCTAGCTTAACTCTTCCGGTGTCTGTGGAAATCCTCATAAAAGTTAAAAATCAATAAATTGGGGTAGCTGTGAAAGCCATTGTTGTTGCAAAAACAAAAAAACCGACTAGCCTGAGAAGCCGAAATTCAAAAATTCGAGTTCCATGAAACGTCATCAAGCGCTCTTCAATCTGCCTCTCGTTGGCTTTTCAGCTTTGTCTCTGGTTTCCTGTGCTGTTCCGCCAAGGGAAGCGTGGAATCAGATTCAGAGCAAGGGACTCATCACCTACTACATGACTAAGGGTGGTGGAGCGCCACTGCATTCAAGTTCTTCAAATCAGCAGGTGGCATCCACGCAGAAGAGCACCCCCACGTCAGCTGCAGTGACAGCAGGGACTACTCCCGCACCCGCTGGCTCCAGCGACCTGCCAGTCGCAAATGCGGTGGCTGATCTGCCCGGTTATGTGCGCACACCCTACACGACTCCAGGTCGCTTGGTCGATGTGCGTGGCATGAGTGCCGGCGCCAAGGTGGTTTGCCCCTACACTCAGAAGCCGTTCATTGTGCCAGGAGGTATGGCAGCGGCGACAGAAACTGCACCGGCTCCTCGCGTGCGTGTGACGCAACGTAGTTCTGACAGTTCGACCGTGGCACGCCAGGAAGCGCCTACGCAACCCAAGCCCAATCTCAAACCTGGAGCTGAGGTCAAGCCGAACGCCAACGTCGCCGCGATGACGCAGCCTGCGCCGGAGCCAAAACTGGAACCGGTGCCAACGACTCCTGCCGCAGCTGCAACGGCATCACTGCCCTATGGCATCGCCATTCCGGGCCGCGCGGGTTTCGTGAATAGTCCCTACGCTGCGAAGCACCAGCTTGTGGATGTGACCGGGCTGCCGACAGGCATGGAAGTGAAGTGCCCTTACACCGGCAAGCTCTTCCGTGTGCCTCCACAGTAAACGGCTCCACCTGAAAGCACTTCGAAGACCCGCCTTTCTGAGGCGGGTTTTTTGTGCCTCAAAGATGCGGCGTTTCAGTTCAGTAGAGGTAGGCGAACTCGTTGGAGTTCAGCAGCACAAGGCAGACGTCCGCCAGAGCACGTGTCCTGGCATCACAATCGGCAGGCTGGAGGTCGGGTACGAATCCGGCATACCCGTGGAGTTTTTCCTGGAAGCTGAACTTCTCCCCGGTGTTTTCCTCCACCGCGTCACGACGCACTTCGAGAGGGAGGCTGGGCTTGCTGAAGACGATGGCGGACTGTCTGACCTCCATCTGTTGCCAGTGCGCCTCGCAGGCAGTCTTTTCATCAGGCCTGGGCGGGCGTCCATAGGTGAGATGGAAGACGCGGGAGATGGGATCCGCAGGCTTCTCCTTCAAGACACGACTGGCAAGGGCTAGGGCGCGGTCATAGCTGGCCTGGCCGTTGAAGAGGCTGAAGACCTGTGGCGTGACGGTGGAGACTTCGCGGGCTTCACAGGAAAAATCAGGCGCAGGTTCATTGAAAACCTCCATGAACGGATCGCGAAGGCCTCGGATCTTGAGTGCATACAAACTGCGGCGATGGCGTTGCTGAGGCAGCGGATTGGGCACCCAAGCCGCGGCAAACGTGCCCATCACCTGCCGTGGCTGCATGGCCACTTCAATGTTGATTTCCGGGCGGTTGGGGATGCCACCCAGCACTGGATTCAATTCACCGGTGATGCTCAGCATCGCATCGCGCAGCTCCTCGGCCATCAAACGACGCGGTTTGAACACTGCGTAGCTCTTTTCGAGCTCTTCGCGGCTTACCTCAGAGCCTGAAGCTTGAAACTCGGAACTCCTGCGATACGCCGCGCTCGTCATGATGAGCCGGTGCATCTCCTTCAGGCTCCAGCCCTTTTCGACGAGCGTGGCAGCAAGGAAATCCAGCAGCTCGGGATGGGTTGGCTTCTTGCCCGTGCTGCCAAAATTGTTTGGATTGCCGGCGATGGCCTGTCCGAAATGCCACAGCCAGAGCCGGTTCACCATCGTGCGCGTGGTGAGAGGATTGGAGGCGCTGACGATCCATTGAGCAAGTGCGGTGCGCCTGCCTTCGACACCCTCGGCCATTGGAAACTCCAAATTGGAGATTTGAGACATGGCGGAGAGCACCCCCGGGCTGACCTTTGTGGTCGGTGAAAACGGGTCGCCACCCCCTAGGATGGCCGTTTGCTCAAGCTCACCGTTTTTCATGCGGTCTCCAGGCATCCGAACAGGTGCATTGACGCTGGTGACCTGAGGTGTGAGGCCGTTGTAAACGCTGAAGGCGTAGGGTTCGTAGCGCTCCATCTCCCACTTCAGGCGTTCGAGGCCCTTGCGCGCCACGCGCTCATTGCCGAAGTCCCCCGGAGTGAAGCCGACGAGCTTGGGTGGATACTGGCCCTCCGGCACGCCCTGCCGCGCAAGGATCTGGCGTGCAGCACCGAAAACATCCGGAAAGCCCTTTCGGGCATTCTTGCCCCCACCCTGTTTGGCCTGAGCCACGGCGGCGTTCCATTTCGTTGGGTCGATCTTTTTCTCCGCGAGCCATTTTCCGGCGTTTTGGAGCAGCTTTTCATCGAGTCGTTTCAACACCTTCAAGTGCTCGGCACGGCGGGCTTCGAGATCCTTCTTCTCTTCAAAGCCGCTGACGTTTTCCTCCTTCAAAAACGGTGCTTCACGTTCGGCGAGCTGAGTGGTCGCAAAGCAGGCCTGCATGGCATAATAGTCGTGCGTGGGCACGGGATCGAACTTGTGGTCATGGCAGCGGGCGCACTGCAGCGAGTGTGCCAGGAAGGTCTCGCCGACGGAATTTGTCACATCATCGAGGAAGCGCTGCCGTGCGACCTTGGCGACTTCCATGCCCGTGAGCTCCCAAGGACCCATGCGCAGGAAACCTGTCGCAATCAGCATCTCAGGGTCAGCCGGTTTCAGCTCATCTCCGGCGATCTGTTCCAGGATGAACCTGTCGTAAGGCTTGTCCGCGTTGAAACTGCGGACGACGTAGTCACGATAGCGCCAGGCGTTGCCACGTTCGTAGTCGTTCGCAAAGCCGCTGCTGTCTGCATAACGCACGACATCCAGCCAGTGCCTGGCCATGCGTTCACCGTAGTGAGGACTCTCCAAGAGGCGGTTGATGAGGTCGCTGAAGGCGGTCTTTGGGCTGCGACTGGACGCAGCTTCAAACGCGGTCATTTCCTCTGGAGTGGGTGGCAGGCCGGTAAGATCAAAGGTGGCACGGCGAATGAGCGTGCGTGCGTCTGCCTCCGGCGCAGGATCCTTCACCGCCAGCAGGGCATCCACCGGATGCACGGAGGAGAGAGGATCGAGGGCCGGCTTTTTCACAGGTTGATAGCCCCAGAGCGCCTCCGGCTTGTATCTGCGATTCGCCCACTCGGGTGTCAGCGCTCCGGTCACCTTCACGGTGATGCCATCTTCTGCGTTCCACTTGTCGGCGCTGGCCTTGGCTATGGCATGGCGCCTGGCCTCGTCCGGCCACGGAGCGCCGCCGCTGATCCATTCCTTGATCCAGGCGAGCTGCTCCGGCTTGAGTTGATCCGCTTCTTTGGGCGGCATCGGTTCCCATTCGTCGTGCGTGCGAGTCGAGGCGAGATAGAGCGGGCTTTCCTCCGGCTTGCCTGGCACGAGCGCCTTCACCTCGCTCTCTCCGCCCTGGGCGGCGCTTTCCAGAGTGCGCATGTCGTAGCCACCTTTGATCTTCTTCTCGTCATTGCCATGGCATGCGAGGCATTTTTCCTGAAACAATGGCCAGACGCGGCGCACAAACAGCGCCTCGGCATCCTCAGCGTGCAGGGATGAAGCTGTAAGGAGGGCGGACAGGACGACTCGGAGGGTCATGCTGGGACAACGTTGGAAATGCGCAGGCATTTCCTGGTGATGCGCCCTGCTGCGTTCAGCAGGAATGGGGATCACTCCAGCGAATGTTCCGCCGGACCCCGACGACGTGGAAATGATCGTCCGCTTTCTGGATGAATCCATCGAGGCTGATTTTCAGGCCTTCGGATCTCAGCCGACGCTTCTGTTCAGCGGCCGTTGGGGCAGGCATGTTGGGGCTGATCCGGGCATCTGCACTGACGACACGGTGCCATGGCAGATGCGCGGCCTCCTCCTCTGTCAGCCTACTGAGGACGGTGGCGACATGCCGGGCCTGCACATTCATGTGCACGGCGATGCTGCCATAAGTCGTGAAGCTGCCTTGGGGAATCAGGGCCACGAGGCGGATGACCTCCTCACGGATGCGGGCAAAGGCGAGCGACTTGGCCATGGTGATTCTTCAGGGATAATCCGCGCCATTCAGGCTGCGGACCACGCTTTCCAGCCAGTTTTCCAGGGCTTCCTGCATCTGCGGCACTCGTTCCGGCTGCTCGGCGAAGAGCACACGGCTTTCATCTGGATCAGCAGCCAAGTCATAGAGCTCCCATGCCACCTCGCCGGTCTTCTTGTTTTCGATGCGATGCAGCTTCCAGGGCCAGTCCAGCCAGGCGGCATGGCCAGGAAACTTGTCGAGCGGCTGCACCGGGCCGATTTTGGCGGCATCTGCGGCAAGCCGGAGCGGGTCGTTGGGTTCTTCGCCACGCTTTTGAGCCTCCAGAAGGTCGCGCATCCAGGTTTCTGAAGGGGTACCGATGCCCTTGGCTCCATTGTCCCAGAAGCCGATGGGCTTTTCGCGTTTCTTCACTTCGCCTTTCAGCAGCGGAAGCAGGCTGACCCCATCGAGCACGGGCAGCTTGGCAGGCTTTGCATCCACGATGTCGAGGACGGTGGGCAGGATGTCCGAGGTGACGCACGGGATGTTGATGACCTTAGGTTCAGGGAACTGGGCGGGCCAT
>CALDGV010000620.1 GCA_937941745.1 uncultured Prosthecobacter sp.
GGGGGAAGGTCATCTTGTCGGCAAAGATGGTGCTCTTGTCGTAGATGCCGTCTCCATCGGTGTCCTCCAGCATGAGCACGCGGTTGGGCGGGTTCTTTTCAAGCTGGGCCTTGTTCCAGTTCACGCCCACGGCATCGCCGACAAAGAGGCGGCCGCGGTCGTCCAGGCAGCCCATGATGGGGTGGGTGACCAGCGGCGAAGCGGCGGCCAGCTCCAGCGTGTAGCCTTCCGGCAGATCATGCTTGGGCAGATTCTGCGCGATCCTGGCACTCACCACGGCGGGCCTTTTCCCAGACTCGGGAATCTCCAGCCCCTTGTCCGGCGGCAGGTCGGCGGCGAGGGCGAGGCTGGAGGCAAGCAGGGCGGAGAGAGGCAGCGGCGCTTTCATGGTCGGCTTCTCAATACCCGGCCTGGAGCCGGATTATTGCAGCCGGTCTCAGCGCGAGAGGTCGCCCTGGCAGAGCACGCGGAAGCCGGTGCGGCCGAGCACATCGGCGGCGATTTCGACATCGTCGCAATGAATCGCCAGCAGAGGGAACTGATTGGGGCGCACCAGCAGGGAGTAGCAGAACTCGATGTTGAGCTCGGCGGCGAGCAGGCAGGAGAGGCAGTCGGTCAGGCGCTGGCGGGATTCGTTCAGTTCCAGCACCACGATGCGGCATTCGGCATAGGGAATGCCGCGTTCGATGAAGAGCATGCCTGCGCTTTCAGGATCACTCAGGATGAGCCGCACCAGGGTCATCTCCGTCGTGTCCTGCATGGAGATGCCGAGGATCTCGATGTTGTTGTCGTGCAGGAGCTTGGTGAGGGCCATCAGCGACCCCACGCGGTTCTGCAGGAAGACGGATAGCTGGCGGATGGCATTCCCCTCAGGCTTGCGGACGGGAGCCGGATGAAGCGCGGGATTATCTTCGTGCATGGTGCCATCATGCCTCACAAAAGGGGGCAAGGCAACCCGGCAGCCTTTCAGCCTGCGGGGCCGGTGGCGGAGCGGCTTTCATCAAACTGGGTGACCCGGAGCGGCACGGTGGCCACGACCTTGCCATCCTGCTCCAGCTGCCAGTGGATGAGCCCGGGCCGCTCGAAGCGGATGTTCTGAAGGTTGAGGATGATGTTGCGCGTGACGAACGGCACGAAGGCGCTCGGAAACACCACGTCCACGGCCGGTTCCAGCGGCAGCGGCTTCAGCACTTCCTGGCCCGAAGAGTCCAGGCAGCGGACGCGGAAGCTGTGGCGGCCGGCATCGGCCGGCATGAACATCAGGCGGATCACCAGGGTGCAGGAAGGATGCACCACGGGAAACTGGCGCGCGCAGAGCATGTCAAAGGCGCCGAGCATGCAGAGCTTGCCGTTGTAGTCGGACGCGGAATCACAAAGGGTGGCGATCTGGACGATCATCGGAAGAGGGGCTGAAAAGGGGCGAAGCGGGCGGGCTCAGTCGCGCTTGAAGAGGCGGCGGAAGAAGCCTCCGAGGGTGCGCTTCTCAGGCTGCGGGGCGGCCTTGGGGGCGGAGGGAGCCGCCTGCGCCGGGGCTGAGGAGGAAGGGTCCAGCTCGCCTTCGTCAATCGCCACGGCCTGGGGGATGTCCTTCATGGCCGCCACGAGCGGATCATCGGCGGGCGCACCCTCATAGTATTTGGTGAAGACCTCGCGGACGATCGGTGCGGCGATGCCGCCGCCGCTCACGCGCTCACCGGGGCGGCCTTCATAGACCACCGAATAGGCCAGCACCGGCTGGCTGGCCGGGAGGAAACCAGTGAACCAGGCCAGGTTCTGATCCTTGGCGGGCTTCCACTGCGCCGTGCCCGTCTTGCCGGCGATCTGCACCTGCTTGATGCCTGCGGCGCGGCCCGTGCCACCATCTCCCGACACCACGGCCACCATGCCCTTGATCACGGTTTCGCGGGCGATCGGGTTGAGGTTCACCTGACGCTTGATGCTGGGCTCATAGGCCTCGGTGATCACTTCGCCGATGGTCTGCACCTGCTTCACCAGCAGCGGCTGCCGCATGGAAACCCCATCGCCGAGCGCGGCCATGCACTGGCAGACCTGCAGAGGTGTGGCGGTCACCGCACCCTGGCCAATCGAGATGTTGGCGAGCTCACCACCGAGGATCTTGTGGTCAGCATTGGTGGGCAGGTTGCCGCGACCCTCGCCCTTGATCGGCAGGCCCACGCGCTCGGCAAAGCCTAGCCGCTGCGCCATGTTGGTGATCGGGTCCGCCCCTGTGCTCAGCGCAGCTTGATAGAACCAGGTGTTGCAGGAGCGCTTGATGGCGGTGACCACGTTCATGTCCCCCTCGTCGTTCTTGGTGTTGTGGTTGTGGAAGTAGCGGTCGCCCACGAGCAGGCTGGTGCCGCAGTAAAAGGAGGTCGTCGGGGTCACCTTGCCGCTCTCCAGTGCGCCGAGCGCTGTCACGAGCTTGAAGGTGGAGGCAGGGGGATACTCGCTGCTGAAGGCGCGGCCATACAGAGGCGTGCGCGGGTCCTGGTTCAGTTCCTGCCAGCGCTTGTCGCGGATGCCAAAGACGAACTCGTTCGGATTGAAGCCCGGGTTCGACGCCATCGCCAGAATGTGGCCGTTGCGGATGTCCATGATCACCATCGCGCCGCCGTTGCGGGCATGTTTCTTCAGCGCGTTCTCTGCATGGCGCTGAAGGTTGTAGTCCAGCGTGGTCACCACCGTGCGTCCCGGTGTGGGTCGGCGCAGCACCTCGTCGGCCAGCAGGTGGCCGTCGGCGTCAAAGAGAAGGTTGATCTCCCCTGGCGTGCCTTTCAGCGCTGCATCGAAGCTCAGTTCCAGACCCTGACGGCCTTCCATCTCCTCAAACAGCGGATCGCCATCCACGATCGGCCCCTCAGGAAGCCGGCGCGTCTTGCCCGTCCAGCCCAGCATGTGGCAGGCCGTGTCCTCTTTCGGATAAAAACGGATGTAGGCCGGCTGCAGCAGCAGCGCCCCGGTGTCCAGCAGCGGCTTCAGCTTCTTCTGATCCTCGTTGGAAAGCTCCACGCTGATGTTGTCCTCAATGGAAAAGACCAGCGGCAGCCAGCGGCGGTTCTGGTAGTGGCTCAGCAGCTTCTCATCCGGCAGGCTCCAGTTCTTGCCCAGCAGCTGGTTTGCCGCTGCCATCTTCTCCTTGGCAAAGGCCAGGATCTTCGCCGGGGTGGCATCGCTCATGAAGGGGAAGTTCAGCGCCAGAAAGTACACCACGCGGTTCTGCGCCAGGGCGACCCCGTTGCGGTCCACGATGAGTCCGCGTGGCGCTGGAATGCTCAGCTTCATCGTGCGTGCCTCTTTCTGCGTGCTCAGCGTGGCCGCCAGGTCGCGCTTCTTCGCTTCGGGCTCCTTCACCACCTCGCCGCTGCCGATCACCGGCTGCGCCTTGGGTGCCTCCTGGGCATGACTCAGCGCGGCGGCAACAAGAAGGGCGGGGAGGCTTCGCCAAAAGCAGGAAAACATGGGAGGTAGGGGAAAAGGAAGACCGGCGGGAGCAGGGGGCAAGATGTCGGCAGCCTGCCGGGGCGTCAAGACACAGGAGGCTCCAGCAGCAAGCGCAGCGCCTCCGCCGCCAGGGCAAAGCCAAACGTGCCCGTCACAAACGTCGCCGCGCCAAATCCAGCGGAGCAGTCAAGCCTCAGGCCTGTTTCAGCGGCATCGGCCCGCGTGGCCGCGCAGGTGCCGTCCGGCTGCGGGTAGATCGCCTTCTCGGTCGAAAACACACAGGGCATCTGCCAGAGCATCGGCCGCCCGTCGGGGCTTTTGGGGAAATCATGCGCCTCACGCAGCCGGCGGCGCACCTGCTGCAGCAGCGGATCCGCACCGGCTTGGCCCAGGTCGGCC
>CALDGV010000621.1 GCA_937941745.1 uncultured Prosthecobacter sp.
TTGGGGCTGGTGCGGGGCCAGAACCTTTTTGAAGCCCGCGCCATCGAAATCTGCTCCTTGGTAGTAATCCTGGTGGGGGTGAAAAAGGAGCTGCTCCTGAGCACGCCGCTCTTCCGCAGCCTGCGTTTCCGGCATCCCTGGCTGCAGATCAACCTGCTGACTTGTTTTGTGGCCGCGGCCGTGGTGGGAGTGTTCCAGCACACGCTGGACCGCATTGTGCTTCTGGCGGCGTTTCTGCCCGTGCTGGCAGGCCAGTCAGGCAACACCGGTTGCCAGGCCCTGGCGGTGACCCTGCGCGGAATCACGATGGGGGATCTGGAAAGTGGCGATGAGAAAAGTCTCGTGCTCAAGGAGGGACTGCTCGGCCTGTTCAACGGCATGCTGGTCGGCGTGAGCGCTGCGCTGGGCATGTTTGTCTATGCACAGATGCAGGGTCAGGCTGGCGCGGCGGCGCTGGCCGGGGTGGTGTGGCTTTCCATGGTGGCCAGTTGTGTCACCAGCGGTGTTGCAGGAGCCTTGATTCCGCTGCTGCTCCGCAAAATCGGCGCCGATCCGGCCACGGCCTCCAGCATCTTCCTGACCACGGCCACAGATGTGGTCAGCATGGGCGTCTTCCTCGGGCTGGCAACGGTGCTGGTGTGAACTTCAGGCGCTGGTGGCATCCTGAATGAAGGCGTCCACATCCGCCTCCGTGGTGGCCCAGGAGCACATCAGGCGGGAGCCTCCGCCGATGAAGCTGTAAAACTGCCAGCCCAAATTCTTGAGCCGCTGTTTCAGAGGATCGGGAAGTTTGGCGAAGACCGCGTTGGCATCCACCGGATACAGGATCTGCACTCCGGCGATCTTTCCCAGGCCGTCCGCCATGCGCCGTGCCAGGTGGTTGGCACGGCTGGCGTGCGCCTGCCAGACATTGTCCGTGAGGATGCGCAGCCACTGGGCGGAGATGAAGCGCATCTTGGAGCAGAGCTGTCCTGCCTGCTTGCAGCGGTATTCAAAGTCGCGCGCCAGATGCTTGTCGAAGAACACCACGGCCTCCGTCACGGCCATGCCGAGCTTCGTGCCGCCGCAGCAGAGCACGTCCACGCCAGCCTTCCAGGTCAACTCGGCGGCTGTGGCTGATCCTGCTGCCAGGGCATTGAAGAAGCGCGCGCCATCCATGTGCACATGCAGGCCGTGATGCCTGGCCAGTTCACAGAGCCCGGCGATTTCTCCCGGACGGTAAACTGTTCCCAGTTCCGTGCTCTGGCTGAGGCTGAGCGCTCGTGGTTTCGGATAGTGCAGATCATTGCGGTGGGTGATCAGCCTTTCCACATCGGAAGGATCGAGCTTGCCCAGCAAGGAGCGGGCGGTCAGCAGCTTGCTGCCATTGGAAAAGAACTCTGGCGCGCCGCATTCATCCGTCTCGACATGAGAGAGATCACTGCAGATGACGCTGTGATAGCTCTGGCAGAGGGAGGCCAGGGACAGGGAGTTGGCCGCCGTGCCGTTGAAAACAAAGAAGACCTCGCAGTCGGTCTCGAAGAACTCCCGGAACCGCTCGCAGGCCTTTGCCGTGATGGCGTCGGCCCCGTAGCTGGGATGGTAGCCCGCATTCGCCTCCTCCAGCGCCTGCCAGGCTTCCGGGCAGATGCCGGAGGTGTTGTCTGAAGCAAAATGGTATTTGAGTTCGGCGGACATGGCGAAAAAGGAAGTCAGCAGGAGGCGGGTGGGGCGGAGGCGGCTTTGGCACCCTTCAGCATCAGCCCGAGGCCGAGCGCCAGCAGCAGCAGATCCCGCACGATCAGTTCCGTGTAGTTCGACGAGGCTTCCTCTCCGCCGCCAAAGCACCCGCAGCGGATGTCGATGCCACGCCACCAGGAAAGGCTGATGGCTGCGAGGAAAACGACGAGGCTGGCATTCAGCACCAGCAGTCCACCCTGTCTCAGCCGCCCTGTGACCACGGCGAGGCCCGCCAGGATTTCCAGCCAGGGCAGGAACAGCGCCACCAAGGCAGGGAAGGGGTCCGGCAGGAGGTCGTAGCTGCGGATGTCATCCACGAAGACCAGAGGCTGCCAGACCTTCAGCACGCCTGCATAGACAAAGACGCCGCCGAAGATGAGGTGAAGGAGGCGTAGAAGCCCGTTCATGAGGAGGGAGGTTGGCTGCTTGGATGACTCAGGACGCTCGTTTCAGGCCCGTCGGGCCGCGGCTTATTTCTTCTTCCGCTGCCGCATGGCCTCAAAGAGGCACACGCCTGTGGCTACGGAGACATTCAGGCAGGGAACCTTGCCGGTGGGAGCCATCGGAATGCGCGCCAGGAAATCACAGAGCTCGCCTGTGAGCCTTCTCATGCCGTCTCCCTCCGCTCCCATGACGATGGCGATCGGGCCTTTGAGGTCGATGTCATAGAGCGACTGGTTGGTCTCGTCCGCCGTGCCCACGATCCAGACACCCAGCTCCTTGAGCCGTTCCATGCTCCGGGCGAGGTTGGTCACCCTGACCAGGGGCACGCTGTGTGCGCCGCCGCAGGACACGCGCACCACGGTTTCCGTGATCGGGGCGGACTTGTCCTTGGGCATGATCACGCAGGCGCAGCCGGCGGCATCGGCGGTGCGCAGGCAGGCTCCCAGGTTGTGCGGGTCCTGGATGCAGTCGAGGATCAGGATCAGCGGGTCGGGCTTGCCCTCCAGCAGGGTGGGCAGATCGCCTTCCTCGTAGAGGTGGGGCATGCTGGCGGAAGGCGAGACATGCCGGTTCTGGCGGGCGACGGGAGGAGGTTTGGCCATGGGAAAAGAAAAGAGAGGGATCGTGTTCCGCAGGTGATTCAGTCCACAAACCTTTCCCGCAGATGCCGCAAGTGATGCCTGGCATCGGTGGGTTTGCCAGTGGCGCGTTGCATAATATCACCCGGCAGCGCCGCGCCGCCATGAGAGTGGACGTTCTCCCTCAGCCAGCTCAGCAGCGGTGCATAATCAGCGCTGGCGATGCCTGCGGCGATGCGCTTCTGCTTGCGGGCGGCGGCAAAAAGCTGCGCCGCGTTCAGGTTGCCAAGGGTGTAGGTGGCGAAGTAGCCCAGCCCGCCCATGCTCCAGTGAATGTCCTGCAGGCAGCCGTGCGCCGCATCCGGCGGCGACATGCCAAACATCTCCGCAAACAGCGCGTTCCAGGCTTCCGGAACCTCCTGCACGGCGAGCTGGCCGCTGATCATGCGCCGCTCGATCTCAAAGCGCAGCAGGATGTGCAGATCATAGGTTGCCTCATCGGCCTCGACCCGGATGAAGGAGTATTCGGAGCGGTTGATGGCAGCCAGGAAGGTTTCCAGCGAGAGCTTGCGCAGCTTCGGAAAGATCTCGGTGGCGCGGGGCAGCCACTTTTCCCAGAACGGGCGCGACCGGCCGACGTGATTTTCCCACAACCTGCTTTGGGATTCGTGGATGCCCAGGGAGCAGGCTCGTCCGGAAGGCAGGCCAAAGTCCTCCTCCGGCAGGCCCTGCTCGTAGAGGCCGTGGCCGGCCTCGTGAAGGACGCCGAACAAAGAAGAGGTGAAGTCCTGCTCGTCGTAGCGTGTCGTCAGGCGCACGTCGCGCGGACCCAGCGTGGTGCAGAAAGGGTGTGCCGTGGTGTCGATGCGCCCCGCCTGGAAATCAAAGCCGATGCTGGCGGCAATCTCGGCGTTGAGCTGCTGCTGCCGGGCCACCGGGTAGCTCCCGCGCAGCGTGTTGGGCGGGATGGTCCGCCCACGTTCCACCGCCGCCTGGGCGATGCGGGTCAGTTCCGGCTTCAGCCTGGCAAAAAGGGCCGCCACTTCACGGGTGCGGGTGCCGCGCTCGTAGGTGTGCAGCAGGGCATCGTAAGGCTCGTCGGCGTAGCCCCAGAGATCCGCCTTGCGCCGTGCGATGGAGAGGAGCTTCTCCAAGTGCGGCGCAAACAGGCTGAAGTCCGAGCTCTTGCGTGCCTCGACCCAGGCGTGCTTGGCATGGGCGGTCAGCTCGCTCTCCTCCACGATGAGCTTGTTCGGGATCCGGGCGTTGCGCTCATAGTCCTCAGCCAGCACGCGGACGTTCGCCACCTGCTTCGGCTCCTTCAGGCGCGCAGATTCCGCCTGGGTCAGCAGCTTCTGCATCATCTTTCCCGTGGCCAGGGCGTGCGCCTTGCCGCTCAGCCAGGACATCTGCCTCGCCCGGAACGACAGCGCCCTGGCCGGCATGTAGGTCTCCTGGTCCCAGGACAGGATGGATTCGGTGGAGGCAAGCAGGGAAACCTCGCGCACATGGTCGCAGAGCTGGTCGTAGGCGGTGGCTGGCATGGGCAGTCACATAGCCCGGGGTCCTCTGCACGCGCAAGCCTGCCGCATGGGGATGTTGAGCGTTCCAAAAGCCGGGCCAGAAACTTCATTCCGAAAACTTCTGCTCGGAAGCTTGACTTCCGGTCCGCCGCTTGCTTGAAACACCTTCCTAAATATCACCATGGCCGCTTTTCTAAGACAGCATGACAAGGGATTGGAGTACGCGCTTGCGGACTTCAACCTCCTTGGCCGCAGTCCGGATGCGACCATCCGCCTGCAGGACGGTGGCGTTTCCCGCCAGCACGCCACGATTCGCCGGGATGGCAACCTTTACTGGGTTTCGGACCTCGGCAGCGCCAACGGCAGCTTTGTCAACGATGTCGCCGTCACCACCGCCCGCGCCCTGCGCCATGGCGACCGCATCCAGCTTGGCACCTGCCTGTTTGTTTTCGAGACGGACGAGGGCGACCACACCGGCCACTCCACGTCGGGCTCCCAGATGATGCACACCGTCGCCCTGCCGGTGAAGACGGTCACAGCCACGCTCTTCGTGGGGGATCTGCGCAATTTCACCAGCCTTTCCGCCCAGCTCACGGCTGAGGAGGTCGCTGCCATGCTGCGGGAATGGTACGCCCAGTGTGAGCAGGTGCTGAAGTCCCGCGGAGCCATCATCGACAAATTCATCGGCGATGGCGTCTTTGCCTACTGGGCGGGTGACAGTGCCGAGGTGCGTGCCAAGGCCACCGAGGCCGCCCGCATGCTGTGCGGACCCGAGGCAGGGGAAAGCCCTGTGCGCAAGAAGCTCAAGACTGAGCGCAACCTGGAAGTTCACTGCCATGTCGGCCTGAACATCGGCGACGTGGCTCTCGGAGCCATGGGCCGCGGGGTGAACACGGCTGTCGGTGAGGCCGTGAACGTGACCTTCCGAATCGAGAGCCTCACCCGCAAGCTTCAGGTGCCCGTTCTGGCCGGGTCCAAGTTCCTGGATGGCTGGCCGGAAGGCTTGAGCGACTACAAGAATGTCGGCATTCATCCGGTGA
>CALDGV010000622.1 GCA_937941745.1 uncultured Prosthecobacter sp.
TTCCCGGAAGCTCCTGAGGCCAAATCTGACGGCCAGATTCCGCTTCCGGAGGCTCTTGAGCCGCCTTCTCCCCCTCTCCTTGTCTCCCTATCTCCCTATCTCCCAGTCTCCCTATCTCCCAGTCTCCGGATGCGTCTGACCCCATCCGCTGATCCCTGCCTCGAAGCTACTTCGGGTGACGCTGGCGGAGGAGCCAGCTCAGTTCGGTGACGAGGGATGGGGTGACGGCGGGATGGCCTTTTTGCAGGAGGGCCGCTGCGGCGGCAGGATCCTTCCAGGCGCGCAGGTAGGCGTAGAGGCCTTCGGTCTTGAGCCGTGGGTTCATCGCCATTTCGGTGACGAGGGCTTTGACGAGGCTTTGGACGCGCCTGGCCTGGTCCGAGGTGGCCTGGGGAAAGGCGGTGGTGAGGAAATAGTGCTCGAAGAGCAGGCGGTAGAACTGGAGCACAAGCTCCCGCGGCGGCTGCCGGCATAGAACGTAGTCTTCGGCGAATTTCCGGCCACGCGGGTCCTGCAGCACGCCGTTGAAAGTGGTGAGCCAGACGGGATCCGAGAGGAAGGCGACGTTGAAGGCGGCCTCGACGGCGGCGCGGGCTTTTTTGGGAGAATCGCGGCCTGCGAGGCGGGTGAGCACTTCACCCGCGATGGTCAGATCCCAGCCACGCGTGAGGCTGGTGAGCAGGACGCGGTCCATCAAATGGAGCGGGCTTTTCATTTTGACGGTGGCGGCGATGGACTGGGCCTTTTGCCAGGCGCTCTGGGCGCGGTCCTCCTCGCCTTGGAGACGATGCAGCATGCCTTCCAGCAGCCAGAGGCTGGTGTGGACGCGGTCGTCCATCTGCTGCGTGGGGAGTTTCAGCGCCTGCTGTGCGGCCTTCAGGGCATCCGGAAGACGGCGCCCCCGGGCGGCGCGGCGGGCCCGCTCCATGCATGCGATGGCCTGGATGGTGGGATCATCCGTCCGCTTTTTCTCCCATGGGTCGAGCATGCTTGTCAGCCATTCATTGTGTTCAGAGGGCCGGATGCGGCACCAGTGATCGAGGCAGTTGATGGCGGCCTGCGTGTATTCCGGGGTCTGGACTCGTCTGAAGGCATCTTCGAGTCCGAACCTGAGCAGAGAATCGCTTTCCTGATCGAGGCCGGCGGAATGGTGCGCCAGGGCGAAACGCGAGGCGATGACCACCGGTGCCTGACGAAGGAATCGGAATGCCTTGGCGGCTTCGGTGACCCTGATCGGATCCACCCTGGGGAGGGCGATGCTCATGCCTGCGGCAGCGTAGGCCTGGGTGATGTCTTCGATCTGACTCTGGCTGATCAGCCCGATCATGACTGCGGGCAATGGATCTGGCAGAAGCGCCAGATAGTGGGATGCATCCCCCGTGTTGTGCATGATGCTGCGCTCCCAGAGGCGGACAAGGCTGCGGTCCCGCCAGGGGCTGGATGGGCCTGCGACGAGCGATTTCCAGAGGGCCAGGGCCTCGGCGGCCGCGCCTTGGAGTGCCAGGCACTCAGCGGTTTTGAAGGAGGCCTCGGCGCCGAACTGCGGATCACCACGCAGCCGTTCGTAGTGGCCTATGGCTTCTGCATACTGTCCCTTCATGGCGGCGAGGTCGCCCTCTTCTAGAGGGCTGATGGCATCGGCCCGGCGTTCACGGAGGATGATTTGTTTCAGTCCCAGGCTCTTCGGCCAGTTGAGGCGCCAGTAGTTCTTCTCGTGCCCGGTGGCATTGGTGAAGGTGAAATCCACGCGCAGGCTGTGCCGATCATTGATACGGGCTTCGGCCCATTCACGTTCGGCTCGCAGAGTGAAGCGGAAGGGTTGCTCCAGCAGATGCAGATCCGAGATGTGCAGGAGGCGGTTGTCGTCGTTGTTCAGCTTCAAGGTGAGCACCAAGCTTTCGGGGGCTGCATCCGCCAAATCGAGCGCACGACGCTGGGTCATGCTCAGTTCGTAAACATGATACAAGCCAGCGGCCACCCGTGCGCCTTGGTTGTAGAGCACAAGCGTGACCGGATGGTGCGCGCTCGCATCCGCCTGGAAGGTGCATGTGAGCTCTGATGGCAGGGAGACGGTATCGCTGAGGGTGATCGGTGCGGCCACTTCCGGCGGCCCATTGTAGATCGGATACAGCAGGTCACCGGTCACGTGGACGATGCTTCTGGGAAACAAGCCCTGCAAATCGGTGAAGGGTGCCTGCAGGTCCTTCCTTGTCTCCCAGCGGCCTTCGCGGTCGGTGATGAGGCTTTGCAGGCGGCCGGCGTGGAGGGGGGATCGAGGTTGCAGCCAGGTGTTGAGGGTGCGGAGCCAGGCGTAATCGTCCTCACGCAGGTGGCTCTGCTGGAGACGGGACTCCATGTCATGCACCACATCGTCCTGAAAACGCTGGCGGACCTGTGTGGCCAGCGCGGCATTGTGCTCCTCCAGAGCGGCGAGGGAAGCCTCGGCCTCCGCCAGGCTTTGCGGCGTCCACCGGGTGTTCTGCATGGCGGTGGTGAGCCGGGTTTGCAGGGCGAAGCGCTCACGCTGAACC
>CALDGV010000623.1 GCA_937941745.1 uncultured Prosthecobacter sp.
ACGTCGTCATTGGCGCCGTCGTCGGCCAGATCACGGAAGGTGCCGCCGCGGCAGCCCCAGCTCCAGCCGCTGCGCCAGCACCGGCTCCAGCGCCCCCCGCCGCCGCCGAAGCACCGAAGCCTGCTCCAGCCCCTGTGGCCGAGGCCCCGAAACCTGCACCGGCTCCCGCCCCAGCACCGAAGCCCGCCCCCAAGGCCGCGCCAGCGCCCGAAGGCCGCATCACGCGGAAGAAGATGACGCCTCTGCGCAAGAAGATCGCCGACCAGCTTGTCAGCGCCCAGCAGACCGCCGCCATCCTCACCACCTTCAACGAATGCGACATGAGCGGCATCATGGCCATGCGCTCGAAGCTGCAGGACAGCTTTGTGAAGAGCCACGGCGTGAAGCTCGGCTTCATGTCCTTCTTCGTGAAGGCCGTCGTTGAGGCCCTGAAGGCCGTTCCTCAGCTCAATGTCCGTGTCGAGGGCGATGAAATCATCCAGCAGCATTTCTATGACATTGGCGTCGCCGTCGGCACCGAACGCGGCCTGATTGTCCCGGTCATCCGTGATGCCGACCAGAAGAGCTTCGCCGACATCGAGAAGGACATCCTCGCCTACGCGGCGAAGGCCAAGGCGGGCAAGATCGAGCTGTCCGACCTCACGGGCGGCGTCTTCACCATCTCCAACGGCGGTGTTTACGGTTCCCTCCTCTCCACACCGATCATCAACCCTCCGCAGAGCGCCATCCTGGGCATGCACAGCATTCAGCAGCGCCCGGTGGCCGTGGATGGCAAGGTTGAAATCCGCCCGATGATGTACCTCGCCCTCAGCTATGACCACCGCGTGGTGGACGGCAAGGAGGCCGTGACCTTCCTCATCCGCATCAAGGACTGCATCGAGAATCCGGCCCGGATGCTCGTCGGTGCCTGATGAACCTCCCGAGTTCGCATGCTTTCGCCAGGCCGCCGGTTTCACAGCCGGCGGCCTGTTTGTGACCAGGCATGACCTCACGTCCGCCCACTCTGATCTGACATGATTGACACCCTCACTTACGAAACACCGCAGTTCCTCCAGAAGCTGCTCGGGCACGATCTCGCGGGCCTGAAGGTGATCGCCGACCTCTGCGGCGCGCAGATCACCTCCCGGGAAAGCTGGGTGCGGATCGAGGGCGATGAAAAGACCGTCAGCGCTGCACGCGAGGTCTTCATCCAGCTCGAAAAGGTGCGGCGGGGCGGCGGGGAGATCACCAGCGCCATGATCCGGCTCGTGGCCGAGAGCGTGATGGCCGAGCAGGGCGATGAGCCTGCGGGCATGATTCATGCGCTGAAGCTCATCACCTCCACCAAGAAGCCTCCGGTGCTGGCCAAGACCCGCGGCCAGATCGGCTATGTCCAGGCCATGAAGGAGAATGAAGTCGTCTTCGGCGTCGGCCCGGCTGGCACGGGCAAGACCTACCTGGCCATGGCGCAGGGGCTGCACCTCCTGCGTGAAAAGCAGGTCCAGCGCCTCGTGCTCACCCGCCCGGCCGTGGAGGCAGGCGAGGCACTCGGCTTCCTGCCCGGCGATCTCAAGGAGAAGATCTTCCCCTATCTGCGCCCGCTTTATGACGCGCTCTTTGACATGCTGGAGCCCGACGAAGCCGAGCGCCTGATCGAGAAGGGGGCCATCGAGATCGCCCCGCTGGCCTACATGCGCGGCCGCACGCTGAAGGGCGCCTTCATCATCCTTGATGAAGCCCAGAACACGACCACTGAGCAGATGCTCATGTTCCTCACCCGCCTCGGTGAAGGCGCGCGCTGCGTGATCACCGGCGACCCCTCGCAGGTGGACCTGCGCCGCCACGTCAAATCCGGTCTGCGTGAGGCGGTGGAAGTGCTCCAGGACGTACCCGGCGTGCGCTTCGTGAACTTCCTGAGCAAGGACATCGTACGCCTTCCGGTGGTGCAGCGCATCATCGAAGCCTACGACCGTCACCGCGTGGCGGCGGACAAGGCCAGGGCAGCGCGCAGCACGACCGGCAGCAGCCTGTAATTCCGCCTCCGCCCTGACATGAAGCGCCTCCAACCGCCTGCCTTGCTGCGGCTCCTGCCCTTTCTTTTCCTGACGACCAGCTTCTGGGCCTCGGCGTCCGAGGTGCCTCTCACCTGGGGACCGCACAAGGACCTCAAGGCCCTGCCAGCCGAGGGCGGCGGCATCGAGATCACCCTCGGTGAAGGGCATCCACACTTTTGGACAGGCATCGTGCCGCCCGCCTTCGACCCGCAGAAGCACGAGATCTTTGAAATGGAGTACTTCGCCCCCTCGGGCCTGCGCAGCGCCACGCTGCGCTTCCGCGTGGACAGCGGCGAGATGGTCGTGGCCGGATCAGCAGACCTGCCGCTCAGCGAAGCCTGGCAGCCCTGGAGCTTTGACCTCAGCCAGGTGCCGGTGAAGCCCGCCGCCAGGCATCCCGAGATGCGCTTTCACATCGCCCTGGAGGGCAAGGCGGGCTCCGTGATGCGCGTGCGCAACTTTCGTGTGCGGGAGATGAACGCCTCCGAGCTGCAGATGAAGGCCGGGCGCGAAAAGATCCTCCGCGAACGTCAGGAGGATGCCCGCCACATCCGCGAAGAGCTGGCCCAGACCTGGCCGGGCCAGATCACGAGCGTGCAGGTCGGCGCGCAGGAGATCACCCTCCATGGCCAGACACCGCGCCAGGCGCGCCTGGTCGGGATTCCGCCGGAAACCGCCTCCCACCGGGCCTCCACGAAGGAGGGGCTGGAGGTCACACCGGAGGCTTCGGGCAGCTTCAAGCTGGTGCTGCCACGCCTCGATGCCACCTCCCAGCGCGACCGCGCCCTCTGGCGCTGGCGGCTGGCAGACCGGGAGTCTGGCACATGGCTTTCCGCCGCCTCCTGGCCCACCACGACCGGCCCCGCCGTGGGCGGCACCAGGCCGCGCATGACGGCGAAGCATCCCAAGGGCCTTGGCGGGATTCCGCCGCTGCATCAGCCCGGTCATGAGATCTTCCAGCTCGGCATCGGGCATGTGACGATGAACATCGTGCTCAACTCCCTGCTGCGTGAGACCGCCGCCCCGGGCTATGTGGCCTGGAGCTGCGAAGGGCGGACCTACCACGTCCATGAGGCTCAGCTGCGCTCCATGGACCGCACCCTGGGCCTGCTGGAGCAAAAGGGCATCCTGGTCTCCGCCATCCTGCTGGTGGGCAACCACCGCCATGCCGACGGCAGGCCGCACAGCCTCATGACCCATCCAGAAGCGGAGGCGCGTGGCATCTTCTCCATTCCCAACCTCACCTCCGAGGCTGCTGCACGGCTGTACAGCGCCGCCATCCGCCTGCTGGCCGAGCGCTACGACGGCACGGCCGGCCGCCCGCCTGGGCGCATCCACAACTGGATCCTGCACAACGAGATCGATCAGGCCGGCACCTGGACGAACATGGGCGATCAGCCGCTCGACCGCTACCTGGAGACCTACATGCGCTCCGCCCGCATCGTTCATCACACCAGCCGGCTGTTTGACCGCCATTCCCGCGTCTTCATCTCCCTCACGCATCACTGGACGAAGCAGAGCCACGGCACCGGCACCTATGTCGTGCGCGACCTGCTGGAGCGCTTCGCCCTCATGGCCCGGGCGGAAGGCGATTTTGAATGGGGCGTGGCCTACCATCCTTACCCGCGCGACCTGCGGAACCCCGACACCTGGAAGGACGGCGAGGTGAACGACACCTTCGACACGCCCCACATCACGCCCCGGAACCTCGAGGTCCTGCCCGCCTTCCTGAAGCAGGAGCGCTTCCTCTACCAGGGCCGCGTGCGCGGCATCCTGCTGAGCGAGCAGGGCTTCAACACGCCGACCCTGAGCCAGGAGGATCAGCGCCGTCAGGCCGCCGGGCTCGTGTATGTCTTCCGCAAGCTGGCAAAACTGCCCGAGATCGAGGCCTATCATCTGCACCGCTACCAGGACATGCCTGCCGGTGAAGGCGGCCTGCGCCTCGGCATCATCACCGAGACCGGCGCGCACAAGCTTGGCTGGGAAGTCTATCGCGAGATCGGCAGCGGCTCCGAAGCCGAGAAGGCGCACCTGCGGATGGCCGAGGAAGTCTGGAGCAGGCCCTGACAAGGCGGCCAGAAGCTACTTGCCCGCGATCCGGGCCAGCAGGTCGGCGGCATCCTGGGGCGTCAGCAGGCTTTCAAAGCCCTCGGGCATCAGCGAAGTGGGCAGCGTCTTCATCTCGCGGATCTGGCTGCGCGGCATCGGCATCTCCACGCCGCCGGGCAGGCGCAGGGTCACGCTCGTCGGCGTCTCAGCGCTCAGCAGGCCGGCCATGATGGAGCCGTCCGTCCGCGTCACCTGCGTGGAGGCATTGCGCAGCTCCACGGCACGGTTGGGGTCAAAGATCGCCTCCAGGATCTGGTCCGCAGGCTTCGCGGCCACGGTGGCCAGGTCCGGCCCCACCTCCACGCCCTGGCTGCCGAGCTTGTGGCAGGCCAGGCAGGCCTTGGCAAACACCGCCTCGCCGCGTTTGGCATCACCGCGCAGACCCGCCGTCTCGCTGATGTAGCGTTTCACGACCTTTTGTCGGTCCGGACTGCTCTGGCCCAGCACCGGCGCAGCGGCCACGGGAGCCTGGGGGGCCTTCTTTTTCGGGAACCAGGAGGCCAGCTCCGCCTCATGAATGATGTCGCCCCCTGCCGCCACCATGGCCGCACCGCGGGTGTAAGGGAAGTTCACCCGGATCAGGTCCACCAGCCCGCCTTTCAGGCCTGCATCCAGCAGGGCGCAGGTCCAGCCCGCCTGCAGCCGCACGGCCAGGCTCTTCGCCGTCCTCACGATCTCCAGCAGCGCAGGCACCACGCTGGCATCCGCCTTCTCCAAAATCAGGCGCTGGGCGGTATCGCGGGTCCAGCGGTTGCTGGAGCGCATCGCGGCCACGGGGTTCTTCAGCAGCGCCACCTCACTGGCCGTGGTGCCGGGGCCCGCCAGACGGTAGATGCGGCCCTTGTCCTCCCCGGCGCGCAGGTCCAGCCCCCTGGAGATGTCCGCAGGAATCCACTCCGGGTGCTCCAGCACGAGGCGGTACATGTCCACCACATAGATCGCCCCATCCGGCCCCGGCCGCGCCATCGAAGGGCGCGACCAGTTGTCGCCGCTGGCCAGAAACTCCGTCTGGGCATCCTCAGGATGCCTGCGGCTGGAGATGGGCAGCTGCGTGTGATCCAGCAGCTGGCGGTGCACGAGGTTGTTCGCCGGCTCACAGACCAGCAGGGCATGATCGCGCCCATCAAACCAGGGCACGGGGGAGCAGCCCGAGGTCAGCGTGTTGGTGGCGCTGGCCCAGTTGAAGCGCCGCACGGGCGGGCTCACTGGCATCACCGTCTTGTCATCATTGATCACCTGCCGCACCGCAGGCGCGATCTGGTCCGGATGCGTCTCCAGCCAGCGCAGAGGCAGAAAGTAGTGCCAGCCCATCGTGCTGTTGTTGTTGCCGAACCAGTTGCCGAAGTCATCGCGCCACTTGCCGTACTGCGAGCGGCCGTGCTCCAGCTCAAACTGCCCGCTCACCGGGTGGAAGCGGAAGTCGTTGGTGCCCAGCTTGATCTTCTGCCCCGTCTTCACCACCGTGACGTCGCCGCCGCTGTCGCCATTGGCTCCGTAGAGCCAGCCGTCGAGCCCCCAGCAGAAGCCGTTCACCAGATGCTGCGGATTGCCCGCCGTGAAGCCGGTGAACCAGGGTTCCTGCTCATCGCAGCGGCCGTCGCCGTCCGTATCGCGGGCGTAAAGGATGGCGGGGATCGCCGAAATGAAGACCCCGCCTTTCCAGCAGGCCAGGCCGGTGGGATGCTTCAGGCCGTCGAGGAACAGGCTGGCTTGGTCGTAGTCGCCGTCGCCATCCGTATCGGTCAGGATCTTCACGCGGCCGGTCTGGAGCTGGGAGACTTTGTCCTGCCCCACCTTGCCGTCGTTCGTCTTTTCTCCCGGAGCAAAAGGGTAGTCCCCCATCTCGACCACCCAGGCCCGGCCCTGCTCATCCCAGTCGATGAACACCGGGTCCTGCACCAGCGGCTCCGCCGCCACCAGACCCACCTTCCAGCCGGGCTTCACCCGCATCGTCTTCAAGGATTCTTCCGGGCTCAGGGGCGCCGGGCCCGGCACGCGCAGCAGTTCCGCGCGCGCCACGCGGGTGCGGCCGTCCGCCGTCACCAGTTCCCCCTTCTCCCAGCGCGCCCCGTCCAGGCTCGGCAGGCTGTTGGCATCCCCCGCCCTGCCCTCGCGCAGCACATTCGTCCACCCGCGCGCCCACTGGACGTTCTTCTTCTCCACCGGATTGAAGAGATACACCGCGTAGCCCTGCGCGTTCGACACCATCAGGTCCTCGTGACCATCCTCGTTCAGGTCCGCCCACAGCGCGCCTCCCTGCCGGGCCAGTTCAGGCACGGGGGCGATCTTTTCAGCTTCCTGAAGCGTCATGGCCGAGGCCGTAAGACACATCAGCGGGAGGAGGGGGAGCACACGCATCCCACCCATACGCCTCAGACCAGCCCGATGTAGCGTCGCCGCTGCTTACTTGTGGAATCCGTGCCGCAGGTGCTCCGGCAGCGGATGCCCTGCATCCACATCATGCACCTCCACGATCTGCCCGTCGTCCATGCTGGCGATGCGGTTCGCGTGCGGAAAGATGCGGTTGTCATGCGTCACGATCAGCACCGCCCGCTGGGGGCTGCGCGCCACATGCTCAAAGAGGTCCATCACCAGCGTGCCGTTCTTCGCATCCAAAGCCGCCGTCGGCTCATCACAGATGATCAGGCGCGGCTCATGCACCAGCGCCCGGGCGATCGCCACCCGCTGCTGCTGCCCGCCGGAAAGCTGCGTCGGCCGGTGCTTCATCCGGTCGCCCAGCCCCACCTGCTCCAGTACCTCCCGCGCCCGCTTTTCCGCCAGCCGCGCCGGCCTGCCCTGGATCAGCAGCGGCACGCTCACATTCTCCACACAGCTCAGCGTCGGGATCAGGTTGAAGGCCTGGAAGATGAAGCCGATCGACTGCGCCCGGAAGCGCGTCGTCTGCCCGCTCGACATCTTCCGCAGGTCCTGGCCGAACACGCTCACCTCCCCCGAGCCCTCATCACAGCCGAGCGTGCCCGCGATGATGCTCAGCAGCGTCGTCTTGCCGCAGCCCGAGGGACCGACCAGCATCGTGATGTCCCCGCAGCGCACATCCAGGTCGATCCCCTTCAGCACCTGCAGCCTCGCCCCGCCGTCGCCAAACGACTTGTTCACGTTCCGCAGCCGCGCCGCCAGTTCGGGCGCGGGAGGGGCAGCAGAGGAATCTGTGGGCATGAGAAGCAGACGTCAGCCCAACTTACGAGCCGCGCCCTGACCATGCGCCGGGAGAATGCCGGGCTCAAGAGGCAGGTGGTGGCGCACCAGACAACCATCATCCGAGCCCAAAGGAGTCTCCCCAGCCCGCCAATGACCGTCATTCAGACCTCGGGGACTCTCCCCAACTCGCCAATGACCGTCATTGAGACCCCGGGGACTCTCCCCAGCCTGCCGATGACCGTCATTCAGACCTCGGGGACTCTCCCCAACTCGCCAATGACCGTCATCCGGACCTCGGGGAGTCTCCCCAGCCCGCCGAGGACGGCCCTGCGCAGGCTTCAACCGCGGAAGACCATGGCGGGCTCCAGGCGGGCGACGCGCCAGATGCCGAGGAGGGCGG
>CALDGV010000624.1 GCA_937941745.1 uncultured Prosthecobacter sp.
GGCAAGGCGCTCATGCTGGCGATGCCGTACTTGAACGGAAACCGCGTGTGCATCGGCAGCACATGAAACTGGAAGGACTCGATCGTGAAGGTCATGAGAGACAGGAGCGTCAATGGTCAACTGGTCAAGCATCGTGTCTGCAATTGTGCTGTGGTGGGCCGAGCGCAGACATCGCTCCATGTTTTCGAATGAGCGAAATCAAGGTGCTATAACATGAGATCCTAAATCATTGGCATGGTGCATGCTTAGGATTGAATCAGGTCCTGTGCCTGACAATGCGACACGCATCACATAGGTGTTAGTCCATTGCTTGGAATGCTTGGCTTGTAAATCACTGTGCCAGACGCGCTTCGCTATGAAAACCGCTCTCTATCTCCTTCGGTGCATCCGCATCTCTGCCATGAACGGCGTGCTTAGCGCCCGTGCCACGCGAAGACATTCGTGGCTGGCAGCCCTGATGTTTCCCATGCTCACTTCGCTGCTCACCGCAGCGGGTCTTGAAACGTGGACGGATGCCCAGGGGCGCAAGCTTCAGGCCGAATATCTGGGGCGTCAGATGGAGACCGTGAATCTGCGCACACCAGACGGCGTGACGCACGCCATCCCGCTCACCCGGCTGAGTGTGGAGGATGTAAAACGCATCCGGCAACTGCCCGAGAAGATGCAGGCTGCCGTGGGGACGCTGCAAGCGCTCACGCCCGAGCAATCTGCGGAACGAATCGACCGCGTGGTGGAGTCGCATCTGGCGGCCAAGCAGATCAAACCCAACCCCGCTCTCACGGAAGAGCAGTTTATCCGACGCGCCTACCTGGACATCGCGGGGCGCATCCCGAAGCTGGAGGAGACGAGAGCGTATCTTGGTGACAAAACTCGGAACAAGCGGGCGCTGCTGACGGACCGACTGCTGCGAACGCCCGGCCATCACAGCCATCTCTTCAATTACTTTGCCAGTCTGCTGCGACTGAAAACTCGCGTGTCGGAATACATCAGCGGTGCCTCCTTCAACACCTGGGTGAAGCAGTGCATCGCGGAAAACAAGCCCTACGACCAGATGGTGCGTGAGATGCTCACCGCCAGCGGCACCTATCAGAACAACCCGGCCGCCGGCTACCTGATGCGCGATGCGGGCATGCCCTTGGACAATCTCTCGCTTACCTCCCAGTGTTTTCTTGGCACCGATCTCTCCTGCGCCCAGTGCCACGATCATCCCTTTGACGATTGGACTCAAAAGCAGTTCTACCATCTGGCTGCCTTCCTTGGCAGCACACGCACGACGCCCAATGGGGATGTTCTCAAAGCCGAGTGCGCCAAAGCGGGCAAGGAGTGGGTGCCTGCGGAGAGGGTGGTCGAGGGGGCTTTTGAGCACCGCGAATTCGATGGTGTGGTGAAAGAGGCGATGAAACGCTTCATTCATGCGGCCCAGCACCGGGTGGCAGATGATCCGAAGCTCGTCCTCAAGCTGCCGCATGATTACAAGTACAGCGATGGCAAGCCCGGTGACGTGGTGGAGCCCAAGGTGATTTTTGGGACGATGCCCGATCTGGCAAAGTTTGACAGCACTCGTGCTGCCTTCGCACAATGGCTGACGGCGGATGACAATCCGCGCTTCGCCATCACCATCGCCAATCGTTTGTGGAAACGAGCCTTCGGTCGTGGCGCCGTGGAGCCGGTGCACGATCTGGAAGACCTCAGCTCCGCCAGCATTCCCGGCCTCATCGAAGTGCTGGGAGAGGAGATGAAGCGCGTTCACTATGATTTGCGGGCCTTTGAGGCCATCCTCTACCGCACACGCTCCTGGCAGCGGCAGGCCTCACTGACCTCGCCAGTCATGGGTGCGGCCTATGACTTCTCTGGTCCGCTGCTGCGGCGTCTCAGCGCCGCGCAGGTTTGGGACTCCATTCTTGCCATGGTCTTGGAAGACCCTGACTACTTCAATGGCAAACGAGACTACAAGGATTGGGAAAAAACCTTCGCCTTTGATCGCACCTCAGTGACTGGCAAGATCTTCGCCGACTCCTTTGCCAAGCAGGAGGCCCTTCAGCAGCGCGACGGCGGATTCTTTGGCTGGCCCAAGGACAGCCCAGATCTGCGCCCCAGCGGCAAATCTCTCTGGCTTGACGACCGTGTCGGTGCATGGCGCCTGTATGGGGAGGTGCTGATACGTGCTTCTGAGCTGCCGCAGCCTGCTCCTCCTGGTCATCTTCTGACTATTCTCGGCCAGTCCAATCGCGAACTCAGTGACGGCGACACCACGATCGGCTCCGTGCCGATCGTGCTGACCTTCATGAATGGCAACGGCAGCAAGGTTCTGA
>CALDGV010000625.1 GCA_937941745.1 uncultured Prosthecobacter sp.
GCGAGAAGATGGAAGTGGTCGTGAAAGTGGATGCCCTCGCCTGCAATCCTGAGAACTGCATGCCTGCCAAAGCGGAGGCCAGTCTCACCCTCGCGCTTGCTGAAAAAGTGGAGACGGATCCTGCCAATGCAGCCGTGTTTGCGGATTCGAGCTCCCCACGAGCCGCTGGACCAGGTGGAAATGCTGTAAAGACAGCCACGGGAGAAGCTTCCGGGCAGACACGCTCTTTCGCGGCCTATCTGCTTTTCGCCTTCATCGGCGGCCTGATTTTGAATGTCATGCCCTGCGTCTTTCCCGTGCTTGGCATCAAGGTCCTCGGCGTGGTTCAGCAGGCGGGGGAGGATAAGCGCCAGGTTCTCCTGCATGGCCTGACCTACACCTTCGGGGTGCTGGTCTGCTTCTGGGCCTTGGGCGGACTCGTCACGACCCTGGGCAAGGCCTGGGGGTTTCAGCTTCAATCTCCGGGCTTTGTTTATGGGCTGGGTGCATTTTTCCTGATCTTCGGACTCAGCATGGCTGGCGTGTTTGAAGTCGGTGCTTCTGCGGTGGGCGTGGGTCAGGACCTGCAGGCGCGCCATGGCCTTAGCGGTTCTTTCTTTTCGGGCCTGCTGGCTGTCGTTGTGGCGACGCCATGCTCAGCACCCTTCCTCGGCCCTGCCCTGGGTTACGCCGTCACCCTGCCGACCTTCGAGGCCCTGGTGATGTTCACCTTCATCGGCCTCGGGCTGGCCAGCCCCTTCCTGCTGCTCGCCGTCTTTCCCAAGCTCGTGCAGGCTTTGCCAAGGCCGGGAGCCTGGATGGAAAGCTTCAAGCAGGGGCTTTCATTCCTGCTCTTTGGAACGGTCGTGTTCCTGGTCTGGGTGCTCACAGGCATGGTGCAGGGGCAGCCCATGCTTTTTGCCATGCTCGGACTCGTTCTTGTGGCCATGGGATGCTGGATTTACGGACGCTGGAACCTGCCGCACAAGCCATCCCGAACACGCGCCCTGGCATTGATCCTGACGGTTTTGAGCGTTGGTGGAGGTCTCTACGCCGGCTGGCCCGTGAAGGAAGACAAATGGGCTGAATGGTCGCCCGAAAAAGTCGCTGAACTGCGTGCCGCCAACAAGCCGGTGTACATTGATTACACGGCGCAGTGGTGCGTCACCTGCCAGGTGAACAAGCGGGTCTATAAAAGTGAGGCCCTGAAAAAGCTGATCGCTGACAAACAAGTGCAGCTGCTTCGGGCCGACTGGACCAACGAGGACCCTCGGATCACAAAAGCCCTGGCGGACCTTGGCAAGGCGGCGGTGCCCGTGAACGTCCTTTATGTTCCTGGCCGACCGGATCCGATCGTTCTTCCGGAGCTTTTGACTGTGGACAATGTTTCCGAGGCCTTGAACCAGATTGGCAAGTGAGTTCTCCCGGGCATGCGTGATGCAAATGCCTCATCGACAAACCTGGGAGGCTCGTCAGTTTTTCCCGACCTGAGCTCATGAGCAAGCATCACCACCATCATCACGACGGCTGCCACCGTGTGGAGCCTGAAAAGCTCCTCACGGAATCCCTGGAGCGTGCGCGCGATGCAGGCCTCAGGCGCACCCGGGCTCTGAGTGATGTGCTCTCCATTCTGATTCATGCCTGCCAGCCGCTGACCCTGGGCGACATCGCCGAGTCAGACGCTCTCGTCAGTGAAGCGGACCGGGCCACCGTTTACCGCTTGCTGATCAAGCTGGAGCAGCACGGCCTCATCCGGCGCCTGGGTCTCCACGACCGCGCCGCCTATTACATCATCAACCTGCCTGGTGAGCATCACGACTACCTGATCTGCAACGACTGCGGCCGGATTGAGCGCCTGGACATCGCCTGCCCGGTGCAGGCCTTGGAAAAGACCATCGCCCGGAATTCCGGCTTCAAGCGGATCTACCATGAGCTGGAGTTTTACGGCCAGTGTCCGGAGTGTGCCTCGGCCTGATTCAGGCATTTCGCCCGACACTCCGTGCAAACATGGGCCGTTTTGAGGCGTAGCCATGCCAGCCCCCCTATGAAACACCTCGACCGTCGCCAATTCCTTCGCGACCTCGGCATCTCCGCCGGGGCTCTGCCGTTCCTTACCGGTTTGCCCAGCATCACTGGCGCACCCGCGCCGCAGAAGCGCCAGCGGCTGATCATCATGTTTTCGCCGAACGGCACGCTGCCAAACGAGTTCTGGCCCGATCAGGAGGGCAGCGAGTTCAGCTTCAAATCCATTTTGAAGCCGCTCGAACCCTTCAAGCAGCAGATGCTCATCCTCCACGGCATTGCCAACAAAGTGCGTGGCGATGGTGACAGCCACATGCGCGGCATGAGCTGCCTGCTCACCTGCGATGAGCTCATGAAGGGCAACATCATGGGCGGTGGTGGCAATCCCGCTGGATGGGCCAGCAACATCTCCATCGATCAGGAGATCAAAAATTTCCTCCAGAGCCGGAAGGAAACTAAAACGCGTTTTGGCTCGCTCGAGTTCGGTGTAGCCGTCCCTGACCGTGCCGACCCATGGACTCGCATGAGCTATGCGGGCCCAAACCAGCCCGTGGCACCCATCGACGACCCTCACCAGATTTTAAAGAAGGTGTATGGCAAGATGAAGGACAAGGAGAGCCTCGTCAGCATCCTCGATGATGTGCGGGAGGACCTGAAACGCGTCTCCTCCAAGCTCAGCGCCCGGGACAAGGCCCTGCTCGATCAGCACATGACCCTCGTGCGTAGTCTCGAGCAGGATCTGGCCGATGCGGACAAGGTGGGCAAGCTCACGCACCCTGTCCCCTCCGTCGATCCCAGCATCGAGCTGGTGAACGACAACACGCCGCAGATCAGCCGCATCCAGATTGACCTGCTCGTCAACTCGCTGGCCAACGACATGGCCCGCGTGGCCACGCTGCAATACATGCGCAGCGTGGGCATGGCGCAGATGCGCTGGCTGGGTGTCGAGGAAGGCCACCACAGCCTCTCGCACGATCCGGATGACAAGAAGGACAGCTACGAGAAGCTGATGAAGATCAACACGTGGTTCGCTGGTGAGTTTGCCTATCTCGCGAAGCGCCTCAGCGAGACTCCCGAGCCTGCGGGCGATGGCTCCATGCTCGACAATACGCTGCTTGTCTGGACCAACGAACTCGGCAAGGGCAACACGCACACGCTCGACAACATCCCGTATGTGATGGTCGGCGGCGGATTTGGCTTCAAGATGGGCCGCAGCCTCAAATTCGAAAAAGCCGCGCACAACCGCCTCTGGATGTCCGTCGCTCAGGCGATGGGCCACAACCTGCAGACCTTCGGCAAAAAGGAACTCTGCGAGGGTGGGGCGCTGAATCTGGCTTGATGACAGCTCGCCGGGCTGCATCCCCTGCTCAAGGGCGGTGCAGCACGTAGTCGATCTCCATGAACTCAGCGACTTCTGGAATCCACCGCTGCTGAACGAAGCGGACATGTTCCGGATGTTCGTTGTAGCGCGTGTAGGCAGCCTGGTCCTCAAACTCCATCGAAAGCCCAAAGGTGTAAGGGTTCTTGAGGCTCGTTTGCCTCAGGCATTCGAATTTGGTGACGCCTGGAATCTGGTTGAGGAGACAGGCTGATTTTAGAAAATCAGCCTCCTCTGGAGAGCCGAGTGAATGTTTGAGACGAAAGACGACAGTGTGGCGGATCATGGCTTGATGATGAGTTGGAAAGGAAAGCCGGGAGATGTCAGCCGATTTTTGTAAGCACCCTCAGCCGCTCACGGCCCACACGTCCTTCATAACCTGTGGAAGGGACGTAGTCCTCGGTGACCTGCCAGCGGGAAGGGGGGAAAAGCTCGCCGAGTTCATCGACCTCGATGCCGAAAGGCGGACCTTGCTCTCCGGGGTCCATTTCAGGATGGATGAACCAGACTCCAACAAGGCTGCCTCCAGTTTTGAGCAGGTCATGAACGGCCTTTTCGTATCGTCCGCGCCATGCGGGAGGCAGGGCGCAGAGGCAGGTGTGTTCGAAGACGTAGTCAAAGCTTCCATTCCAGCCAGCGGGCGGGGAAAAAAGATCTCCTTCGACCATGCTTTCGGCGTTCTCTGGATGGTTCTGCTTCGCCAGTGCGATGGCACTTGGGGCGATGTCGAGACCCCATGCCTCCAGGCCATGACGGCAGAGCATGGCGACATCATGCCCTGCTCCGCATCCTGGAACGATGGCTCTGCCTGAGATGCGATGACGGCTCACCCATTCCTCCATGGGGGGTGAAGGCTGCCCTTTGTTCCATGGCGTGCAGCCGTCGAGGTAACATTGCTCCCAGTCAGTCATAGAGTTTGTGTAAAGTGCTCAGCTGGCAGGATGATCTCCCGAAAGATAGATCAGGATGCCATCCTTCCATGCCAGATAACGCATCGCCCCAGCAATCTCTTCGGGGGTCATGGCCGTCAGTTGAAAGAGGTGGCCTTTGAAGGTGCCAACCGTGCCGTTGCGGCCTTCGATGAGGTTGTGAATGGTCTGTTCCGTGTTGTTAAGCTCAATCACGGCCGCGCCTGCCGCCGTAGCACCCATCGTCAATGCGGTGATTTCCTGGGCGTTTCGCTGGTCTCTGACCCGCATGACCACATCGCGATGATATCGGCCGTAAAAGGCGAGTGCTGCAGCTGAAAGCGCCCCCAGGATGGCGATGACGATCAGCATCTCGATCACGCTGAAAGCGCGGCGCGAAGTCCGGCGGGCAGGTGAGGGCGTCCCTTGAAGCATGGATTCCAGACTTCCATGCCAGCCCATTCAGGGCAAGTGGCATCAGACACAGCACGGGCAAGCCTGCACCCAGTGTCCCGGAGAGACTTCTTGCAGCTTCAGATCCTGCCCGACGCTTTCCTGCCATTTGGGGTGCTTCATCCGGTGACCGAAGGCGCAACCCGGCGGAGGATTGATGGGAGAAGGGACATCGCCCTGGAGCAAATCCCGTTTGCGTCGCCTGGAAGGGTCCGGGACTGGAATCGCATCCATCAGCGCCTTGGTGTAGGCATGCCGCGGTTCCCGGTAAAGCACTTCAGCGGGAGCCATCTCCACGATTTTGCCCAGGTACATCACCGCCACGCGGTCGCTCATGTGTTTCACCACATCCAGGCCGTGAGCGATGAAAAGATAGCTCAGGCCCATGTCGCGCTGCAGCTCCAGCAGCAGGTTGAGAACCTGGCTCTGAATCGAAACGTCCAGGGCAGAAACTGGTTCGTCACACACAATCAGCTTCGGTTTGAGGGCGATGGCCCGTGCGATGCCGATGCGCTGACGCTGGCCGCCACTGAACTCAAAGGGAAAACGATCCGCCGAAGCAGCGCTGAGACCGACTTTGTCCAGCAGCTCCTGCACCCATTTCCGCCGCTCCTCCTTGGAGCCGAGGTGCTGAATGATGAAGGGCTCCTCCAGGATGTCGCGCACGGTGTGCCGCGGATTGAGCGACTCCGCCGGATCTTGGAAGATCATCTGCATGTGCCGTCGCAGGGGACGCATGGAGCGGATGCTGGCATGAGTGATGTCGTGTCCTTCGAACTCAATCTTGCCACCCGTCGGCTTCAGAAGGCGAACCACGGCCTTTCCCAAGGTCGTCTTTCCACAGCCGGACTCGCCGACGAGCCCGAGGGTCTCGCCTTCGCCAAGGGTGAAGCTCACTCCATCCACGGCTTTGCATGAGGCGACCGCACGGTGAAGCACGCCGCCACGAACAGGGAAGTGCTGCTGAAGGTTCTGGACGGTGAGAAGGCTCATGCGACGCAAATGGGGCAATGCTCGACGAAGTGCCCGGGCGAGATTTCGGTGAA
>CALDGV010000626.1 GCA_937941745.1 uncultured Prosthecobacter sp.
GCTGAAAAGGCGCTCGACACCTCCGTGGTGGAGCGCATCGACCTTGAGCTTGGCGCAAAAAAATTCTGGAACCAGAAAGGCGAAACCAAGGAATGGGAAGACGTGCGCTGGTTTCACAGCAATGCCGACGCCGCGACGAAATTCACCGCGCCAGCCACCGGCACCTATGTGCTGAAGCTGCGTGTCTCGGCCACCCAGGCCGGGCCGGACGCGGCGAAGCTGGCGCTCCGTGTCGATGACAAGGAGCTCGGCACGTTTGATGTGACCGCACGTTATCACGGCGAAAAAGGCCCCTGGCAGACGATTCAAAAAGAAATCACGCTCAACAGCGGAGAGCATAAGATCGTGGTGCGCTTCCTGAACGATTTTAGCGACCCGCAGAACCCCGATCCTGAAAAACGCGACCGCAACTTGGCGCTCGACAAGATCAACGTCGAAGGCCCCTTCGGACTGCTGCCTCCGCGAGGAACGCGTCTGGTGCAATGGCTGCTGGATGGCAAACCCGCAGGCCTGCCTTCGATGAAACTCAGCGGTGAGGACTTCGAGCGTGGCGAAGGGGACTCCAATCGTGACACAGGTGCCATTCAACTCGCCAGCAGCGGCTATGTGAAGCATCCCATCGAAATCGCCAAGCCAGGGAAATATCGCTTCACCATCAAGGCCGGTGCTCAGCAGGCGGGTGGCGAGCCAGCAAAATTTGATGTTCGTCTTGCCGGGAAAAACGCCGGTTCTTTCTCAGTGACTGCCAAAAATCAGGCTCCTCAGTGGTTCAAGGCAGAGGCAGAATTGCCTGCGGGAAGGCATGAGATCCAGGTGTGGTTCCTGAACGACTTTTACGACGAGAAAACACGCCAGGACCGCAATTTCTGGCTGCATCAGCTCACTCTTGAAGGGCCGGTGGATGCAGGTGGCGGCATTGCTACAAACGCAGTTCCCCTGCTGGTGGAAAAGCTAGGCACACGGCTGTTCCGCCGCCCAATGCTCGACGAGGAAAAATCCAAGTGGCAGGGTTTTGCCACGCTGGCTTTGAAGGAAGGACTCCCGCCCATCGAAGCGCTCGAATATGTGCTGCGCGGGATGCTGGTTTCCCCTTCATTTCTCTACCGGGCCGAGCCGCAGCCGGTGGGCGAGATTCAGCATGGCATCGCGCTGGTGGATGAGTTCAGCCTTGCTTCGCGGCTGTCGTATTTTCTCTGGTCCGCGCCACCGGATGACCGCCTGCTGCAGCTTGCCGCCAAAGGCGAGCTGCGCCAAAACTTTGCCGCCGAGGTGAAACGGATGATCGCCGACTGGCGCGGTGCCAGCATCGGTGAAAACTTTGCCGGCCAGTGGCTGCAATTGCGGGACATGGACATTGCCTCGCCCGACATCCGCGCCTTCCCGGAATGGAAGGGCGGCCTCGGCTTTCTCATGAAAAAAGAGTCGCAGATGTTCTTCGATCACATCCTGCACGAGAACCGCAGCGTCATCGAGTTTCTCAATGCCGACTACACCTTCGTGAACGACAAGCTGGCCCGCTTCTACGGCATCGAAGGCGTGAAGGGGGACAAGTATCAAAAAATCTCGCTCCAAGGCACGCCACGCGGCGGCATCCTCACCCACGGCAGCATTCTCACTCTCACCTCCAACCCCACGCGCACCTCGCCAGTGAAACGCGGCAAATATCTTTTGGAACAAATTCTCGGAACCCCGCCACCTCCTGCTCCCGGTGGCGTGCCGCCGCTGGATGAAAGAAAAGCCCGCTCATCCAAGATCACGCTGCGTCAGCAGTTCGCCGAGCATCGGAGCAATCCCTCGTGCGCAGGGTGTCATGCTTTCCTCGATCCCATGGGCTTCGCCTTTGAAAATTACGACGCCATCGGTCGCTGGCGTGATCAGGAGAAAAAATTGCCTATCGACGCCTCCGGCGGCCTCGTTCGTGGCCAGACCTTCCAAAATCTAGCGGAGTTGCGCACGATCCTCGTTCGCGACATGAGCGAGCAATTTGTGAAGAACCTCGCAGAGAATCTACTCACCTACGCTCTGGGACGCGGCATCGAGTATTCTGACAAACCAACCGTCGAGGCCATCG
>CALDGV010000627.1 GCA_937941745.1 uncultured Prosthecobacter sp.
TTCTTGTCGCCCATCATCGAGATCACCTTGGAGGAAGGCCCGATGAACTTGATTTTGCACTGCTCGCAGATGTCCGCGAACTCCTCCTTCTCCGAAAGGAAGCCGTAGCCGGGGTGGATCGCGTCCACGTTGGCGATTTCAGCCGCGCTGATGATGCGGGAGATCTTCAGGTAGCTCTCCGTGCTCGGGCCGGGCCCGATGCAGATGGCCTCGTCGGCCAGATGGACATGCATCGAATCAACATCCGCCTCGGAATAGACGGCGACGGTTTTGACATCGAGCTCTTTGCAGGCGCGGATGATGCGGACTGCGATCTCACCACGGTTGGCGACGAGTACTTTGCGGAACATGAGGGGGCAGAAAGGCGCGGAATGGGGTTCTTGATTTCCCGGCTCCGCCAGCACACCCGACATTCAGGCCCCAGGCCGGAAGTTCAGCGGGATGCTGGCAGGATTCAGGTCGAGGCGGCGGATCAGGCTTTGAGTTCGAAGAGCGGCTGACCGTATTGGACGGGCTTGCCATCCTCCGCGAGGACGCGGGCGATCACGCCGCGCAGGCCCTCGGGCTTGATCTCGTTCATCACCTTCATGGCCTCGATGATGCAGACCGTGGTGCTGTCGTCCACGCTGTCGCCCACATTGATGAAGGCCTTCTCGCCAGGGGCGGAGGAGCGGTAGAACGTGCCGACCATCGGGCTGTTGATCGTCGGGCCGACCGGGCCCGCAGCAGCGGCAGGCGCTGCGGCGGCGGCAGGAGCAGCCGCCGGGGCAGCCACAGGGGCCGGAGCGGCGGCAGCCGGAGCCGCGATGGTCATGGCCGGGGCGGCAGCCGGAGCAGGCAGGTGTTTCAGCAGCTCCTTGGCAGCTTCAAAGTCAGAACCGCGGCGCAGTTCCAGCTTCGAGCCCTGGGCTTCAAAATGGAAGAGGGTCAGGTCATTTTCGGCCATCAGGCCGACGATTTCGCGGATGTGTGCGAGGTCAAAATTCGACGAAGAAGAGGCCGTGGAGCTGGACTTGGGGGCTGGTTTCGGAGCGGCGGCTTTCTTGGCGGGCGATTTGCGTTTGTCCATGTAGAGAGAGTGGAATTTACGGAGGGAACCGGCCGCGAGCCTAGCGTCTAGCACCGGCGAGGCAAGGCTAAAAACCACTCCCCACCCGCGAACGTCCGTCGCCGTCCCCGCCTCCCCTGCCCTCAGAGGCTCCTCATTGCCCGTTTCACGATGTAAGCCGTCGCCTTCGAGTCCGACTGCCCGCTCCAGCGGGCGCAGGTTTCCCGCGTGAAGTCCGGGCGCGACTTCGCCGCATCGTTCAGCCAGTTCGCCACACTGTTCTGCACATAGCGCGCCGGATCATCATGCAGCGGCTCCAGCAGGCTCAGCGCCCTCCCGGGCTCCTGCTTCAGCAGCTCGATGTGCGCACACCAGACCCCGCGCGGCCGCGTGATCTCACAGGCAAAGCGGCGCAGGCACGCCGACTCATGGCGCACCCAGGCCGCCAGCGCCTGCATCCCCCGCTCCAGATCCTCGATCAGGTGCGGGCGCAGCGCCATCCAGGCCCACTCGCGCACCCCCGCATTCGGGTCATCGGCCAGATCCGCCATCTTCAGCAGCCTCTGCCGCAGCGTCAGGCCTGCCGCCGCCCCCAGCAGGGAGGCTGCCCAGCCCCGCACCGTGTCACTCCGATGCCGGGCCAGGGTTTCAAAGACCTCCAGCCCCTCGCACTCATGCAGGATCTCCCCCATCGCACGCATCTTGCCCGTGATCTTCAGCTCCTGCGCCGCCTGCACCCGCCGCACCATCGCCTCCCCCGCCTGCGGCAGCACCTCGCGCAGCAGCCGCGCATGATCCACCGCCAGCGCCTCCACCAGCGTCACCGCCTCCAGCCGCCCCTCATTCAGCCCCTGCCGCACCTCCGCCGGGATGTCCGCCATGCGCAGGCTGCCCTTGCGCCGCGGCGCAGGAGAAATCGGATTCGTCTTCATGCGGCGGCAAGGTGCCGCGCCCCGCGCCCGTTTCCAGCCGCCCATGCTTCGCGCCCTCCTTTTTCTCGCCCTCAGCGCCCGCCTCCTCGCGGCGGCCACCCCGCCCAATGTCATCCTCCTGCTGGCAGACGATCTCGGGCAGCGCGATCTCAGCTGCTACGGCAGCACCTTCTACGAGACTCCGCATCTCGACCGCCTCGCCCGCGAGGGCGCCCTCTTCACCCAGGCCTACGCCGCCTGCCCCGTCTGCTCCCCCACCCGCGCCGCCTTCCAGACCGGCCGCTGGCCCCAGCGCACCGGCGTCACCGACTACATCGGCGCCGCCAAAACCCCCGGCGAATGGAAGCGCAACACCCTCCTCCTCCCCGCCCCTTACCAGGACCGCCTCGCCCACGCCGAAGTCACCCTCGCCGAAATGATGAAGACCGCCGGTTACGCCACCTTCTTCGCCGGCAAATGGCACCTCGGCCCCGAAGGCTTCTGGCCCGAAGACCAGGGCTACGACATCAACATGGGCGGCGTGGACCGCGGCGGCCCCTACGGCCCCGGCAAATACTTCACCCCCTACGCCAACCCCCGCCTCCCCGATGGCCCGCCCGGCGAGCACCTGCCCGACCGCCTCGCCACCGAGACCTGCCGCTTCATCGAGCAGAACCAAGGCCGCCCCTTCTTCGCCTGCTACGCCTTCTACGACGTCCACACCCCCCTCAACGCCCGCGCCGACCTCACCGCCAAATACGAGGCCAAGCGCCAGAAGCTCGGCCTCCAGCCCCGCTTCGGCCGCGAAGACCCCCGCGATGTCCGCCTCGTCCAGGAGCACGCCGTCTATGCCGCCATGGTCGAAGCCATGGACCTCGCCGTCGGCAAAATCCTCGCCAAGCTCGACCAGCTCGGCCTCGCCGAAAACACCCTCGTCCTCTTCACCTCCGACAACGGCGGCCTCAGCACCAGCGAAGGCTCCCCCACCTCCAACCTCCCCCTCCGCGGCGGCAAAGGCTGGCTCTACGAAGGCGGCATCCGCGAGCCCCTCCTCATCCGCTGGCCCGCCGTCCTCAAGCCCGGCCAGACCCTCCACACCCCCGTCACCACGCCCGACTACTTCGCCACCCTCGCCGACCTCACCCAGGCCCGCCTCACCACCCCCGTCGATGGCACCAGCCTCCGCCCCCTGCTCGAAGGCAGCGCCCCCCTCCCCGAGCGCCCCCTCTTCTGGCACTACCCCCACTACGGCAACCAGGGCGGCGCCCCCGGAGCCGCCATCCGCCTTGGCGACTGGAAGCTCATCCACTGGTTCGAAAACGACCGCCTCGAACTCTTCAACCTCCGCGACGACCTCGGCGAAACCCGCAACCTCGCCGCCCAGCACCCCGACCGCGTCCAGGCCCTCCACACCCAGCTCAAAGCCTGGCAGAAAGACGTCGGCGCCCTCATGCCCACCCCCAACCCCGCCTTCAATCCCGCCCAGCCCAGCGGCCGCGCCGCCCCCTCCGCCCAGCCCAAAAAAGCCAAAGGCCCCAAAAAGAAGACCGAGAAGACCGGCCAGCCCGCCCCA
>CALDGV010000628.1 GCA_937941745.1 uncultured Prosthecobacter sp.
CCTTGTGGCACCGAATCGCCCATGACGGGACCGCGTTGCGGTCCGGGAAGATGATGTGAGGTGGTGGGCGTCGCGATTTCCCAAGGGAGCACTCGCCAAGGCTCGGCACCCTTGGGCTGTATGACGGAACCGCGTTGCGGTTCCACACGACATGAAGCCTTGCTGAGCAAGCAAAATGTCGGTTTGCACACCCATAGGAGACCCAATCGGCCGCTCAATAGCAGCGGAGGGAAGCCTGCCGATGCGTCGGTCCGCTTGCAGCTCACTTCTCCCCAAACTGCTTTTGATACAGCGTCTTGAACGGGTTCTCGGCGGCGAGCGGGGTCTTCTCGTTCACGAGCAGGGGCTGCACGCTGTCCCACCACTGGTCGTAGGCGGTGGCGAGTTGTTTCACGACCTCGGGATTGGCGGCGGCGAGGTCGGTTTGCTCGCCGGGATCGGATTGGAGGTCGAAGAGCTGCCAGGCGGCGGGCATGGGCTCGGGTCCGGCGCGCACGATGGCGTTGGCGTCTTTGGCGGCGGTGCCTGCGGGTGTCTTGGGCGCTGCGTTGGCCTTTTTGCCTTTGGCATTGTTCTTGGCTTGACCACCGCGGGCGGCGTTGGCGTTCACGAGGTGCCAGCGGGTGGTGCGGACGCTGCAGTTGGTGAATTTGTACTTCTGTGGATCTGCGTCCTTCGGCCAGCGGCCGACGTGGGTGAAGAGCTGGCGGTCGGCCCACTCGGCATTCGGATTTTCGAGCAAGGAAACAAGGCTGCGGCCTTCGATCTGCGCTTTGACCTCGTCCGTGAGCTTGGCACCGGCGAGTTCGGCCAGCGTGGGGAAGAAGTCGATGTGGGCGGTGAGTTTCGTCACCGGGGCGGGTTTCAGCGTGCCGGGCCAGCGCCACAGGCTGCTGGCCTTGATGCCACCCATCCAGGGCGAGCCTTTGGCGGCGCGAAGACCGGCGTTGAAGACCTTGGTGCCGGCGGTGCCGCCGTTGTCGTTCATGAACACCACGAGCGTGTTGTTCTCGATGCCCCATTCCTTGAGCTTGTCGAGCAGCAGGCCGAGGTTTTGGTCGATGTTGTGCAGCATGCCGAAGAAGTTCTGCACGTCCTCGCCTTCGACCTTGCCTTCAAAGAGCGCCTTGTCCTCCGGGCGGGCGATGTAGGGGCCGTGCGGGGCGTTGGTGGCCAGATGCAGGTAGAAAGGCTGCTTGCCCTTCACGCTCTCGGTCCACTTTTTCGCCTGGGCAAAGAACACGTCGGTGCAGTAGCCCTGGGTCTTTTCGAACTTGCCGTTGTGGAGGATGGCGGGGTCGAAGTACTTGTTCCCCGGCGCGTCGCCACAACTGCCGGGATAGCTTTGGCCTATGCCCCCGGCACCGTGGATGAACATCTCGTCAAAACCCCGCGCGCTGGGCCAGTATTCCGGCTCGTCGCCGAGGTGCCATTTGCCGAAGATGCCGGTGGTGTAGCCCGCGCTCTTGAGCACCTGCGCGAGCGTGGTGGCCTTCGGTGTCAGGCGCTCGCGTTCGAGGATGGTGTGGGTGATGCCGTTCTTAAACTCGTGACGGCCGGTGAGCAGCGCGGAGCGTGTGGGCGCGCAGGTGGGGCTCACGCAGAAGTCCTCGAAGCGCACCCCCTCGGCATTGAGGCGGTCCATGTTTGGCGTCTTGAGAATCGGATTGCCGTGGGAGGAGAGATCGCCGTAGCCCTGGTCGTCGGTGAGCAGGAAGATGATGTTCGGACGTTTGCCCGCGAGTTCAGCGTGAACGCTGATGACGCAGAGGAGGCTGAGGAGAAGTTGGCGGATCATGGCTGGGCGCGTTCAACGTCGCGATTGGTGAGGAGATTGCAGCCGTATTGTGTCTGTTGGTCGTATTCGTGCATACGATGACCTCCATGAGCACTGCCCTTTCCAGCCAACCCCGTGTGGTAATCATCGGCGCAGGCTTCGCCGGACTGGCAGTGGCGAAGGCTCTGGGAGACCAGCCGGTGCAGGTCACGGTGCTGGACCGCACGAATCATCACCTGTTCCAGCCGCTGCTTTATCAGGTGGCCACCGCAGGACTCTCCCCCGCGAACATCGCGCAGCCGGTGCGCGGCATTTTGCGCCAATACAAAAACATCGAGGTGCTGATGGCGGATGTGACGGGATTTGACCTGGAAAAGAAGCTCGTGCTCGCGGGAGAGCGCAGCGTGCCATTTGATTACCTCATCGTCGCCACGGGGGCGCGGCACAGTTATTTCGGCCACCCGGAGTGGGAGCAGTTCGCGCCGGGACTGAAGACGCTCGAAGACGCGCTCGACATCCGCCGCCGCCTGCTGCTGGCGTTTGAAAAAGCCGAGGTGACGACCGATCCGGTGGAGCGCGAGCGGCTGATGACCTTCGTGATCGTCGGCGCAGGCCC
>CALDGV010000629.1 GCA_937941745.1 uncultured Prosthecobacter sp.
AGGGGGAGAGGGTGTGAAGGTCGGGGGGAGAGGGTGTGGAGGTCGAGGGGAGAGGGTGTGGAGGTCAGGGGGAGAGGGTGTGAGGTTCGGGGTGAGAGGGTGCGGAGGTCGGGGGGAGAGGGTGTATGGGGGCATGAAAAAGCCTCCACCGTTGCCGGTGGAGGCCTGGGGGAGGCTGGGTGGATGGGTTCAGATCGGACTGATGACGTCCATGTAGGTAAAGGAGCGGATGCTGCCGTTGATGTGGTTCGCCACGCGCACGGTGAGGTCTCCGGAGAGGTTGGCTGGCACGAGCACGGAGAGGGAGCCGGGGCTGAGGGTGCCGTAGATGGTGGCCCGCACTTCGGCGCTGTTGCCGCTGCGGAAGAAGACGCCCTGCTGGAGGTCGGTTTTGTTGATGTCGAGATGCTGGCCGAGGATCTCGATGAGGGTGCCGGGGGTGTATTTGTTCACGGCACCGTTTTCCTGGCTCAGGATGCTGTCCACGACGGGACTGAGCTTGCCGATCTCCCCCTGGCTTTCGAGGCTGAGGATGGAGCGCCAGTGGTCGCGCACCTCGGCGGTGAGGGAGATGGCGATGTCGGCGTTGAGGTCATTGGGATTGCTGAAGCCGCCGGGGGTCTGGCTACTGCCGCCGCTGGTGGGGCGGAAGCGGAGCTTGCCGAGCAGGCCGTTGGAGAAGGCGCAGCCGGTGGAGCATTCGAGGATGGTGTCCACCACAGCCTGGAGGGCGGTGCGGATCTGATCCGCCGTGAGGCTGGTGCTGAGGACGGCCGCGCGGTCAAAGAAGACGCTGTCAGGGACAGGGTCGCTCAGGACCGGGCGGGTGGTGAATCCCCCATGAGGATTGGGGGCGACGTGGTATTTGAATGTGGGCATGGTGGGTGGTGTGTATGGTTCAGGTTCATCACGGTGTGGTTTCGCCTGGCGGCGAAAGGGTTTCTTCTTGGGGGCTGGGGCAGGCGTTGGCCCATACGGGACAAATCCCTCGTCGCCCGGCTCCAAGTAATAACTCGGCGAGCCCCATTTTAGGTTGCGATCATCGTAAGCAAAGGGACGCCCGGTGAAGGGGTTGATCATGTCCCAGTAGAGCGGCTTCATGGCAGTCTGAATTTACGCATTTAGTAGGTTATACCCGACTTCTGCGCCGCGAGGCAAGATCTTTTTATGTTAGGCCTCAGGAGGTTCTGAGGCGGACCGGGCACCCTGCCGAGGTGCGGCGGCGGCGGCGGCGGCGGCCTCAGGAGATGCCGCGGGCGGCGCGGCGGAATTCGTTTTCGTTGCCGCAGGCGGTGATGGCCTCGGCTTCGGAGATGAGGCCGGCTTCGTAGGCGCGGACGAGGTTGGTGAGGAAGGTGCAGCAGTTGGGGTCGCCGCCGCGCTGCATGTAGGTGCGGAGGCTTTCGATGTCGTGGCGGGCGATCCACTGGCGGATGGCGCCGCCGTTTTCGAAGTATTCCACGAGGGGGTGGAGGGCGCCGTCCACGCGCGGGATGAGCTTCTGGCAGAGAGTGCCGATGAGCTGCTGGGAGAGGAGGTGGAGACCGAGCTGGGACTGATCCGGCGGGAAGAGGTGGGCGAGGCGGTCCACGGCATCCACGGCACTGTCGCTGTGGATGGAGGCGAGGACGAGATGGCCGGTCTCGCTGGCCTGGAGGGTGACGAGGGCGGTCTCGAGATCGCGGATTTCGCCGACGAGGATGACATCGGGGGCCTGGCGCATGGCGGCGCGGATGCCGCGGGCGTAGGAGGGGGTGTCGCGCCCGACCTCGCGCTGGGTGAACATGCAGGACTTGTTGGGGTGCATGAACTCGATGGGGTCCTCGATGGTGACGATGTGGCGTGCGGTGGCCTCGTTCATCCAGTGGAGGAGGGCGGCGAGGGTGGTGCTTTTGCCCATGCCGGTGGGGCCGGTGACGAGGAGGAGGCCGCGGGTGCGGGCGGCCCAGCGGGTGAGGAGCCAGTCGGGCACGCCGAGGCTGGCGAGGACGGGGAGATCGGTGCGGATGCGGCGCATGACGACGCCGAGGCGGCCGATGGCCTTGTGGAGGTTGACGCGGTAGCGTGTGCGGCTGGCGGAGACGAGGCCGGAATCCTTGTCGCTCTCCGTCTCGGGGGAGACGCCGCAGGCCTGCCAGAGGCCGACCATCTGGCTGAGCTGCATGGGCTCATCGCCGAAGAGCATGAGCTGGCCGTTGATCTTCATGCGGGGGAGCTCGCCCTCCATGAGGAAGACATCGCTGGCGCGGTGCTCATCAGCGGCATTGAGGATGTCATCGAGGGAGAGGGGCATGGTGCGGGGATGAAAGCGGGTGGGGCCGGGAGGGTCAAGACTGCACGGCGGGGGAATTGCGGGCGGGGGCACAAAGCGGGCGAAATACCCTGCGGGGGGCGGCGTTTTCTCCGCCCCTATGATTCGTACACTCTCGACCTCGCTTTTCCTCGGTCTGTCGCTGGCTTCGCTGGCACAGGCGGACTCCGTCTTCACCGGCCGCTGGGCCCTGACGATCCCCGGAGGGGGCGCGGGCTGGCTGGGCGTGGAGGAGAAGGATGGCGCCTTCAGCTCCAGCATCCTGTGGGGCGGCGGCAGCGTGGTGCCGACGACGAGCACGAAGGTGGAGGGCGACAAGCTGACGGTGGTGCGGATGCAGAAGAACAAGGAGGGCAAGGTGGTGGTGGAGACCCTGACCGGCCATGCGGAAGGTGATGTGCTGAAGATGACGACGGCGAAGAAGACCGGCGAAGGCAAGCCGATGGGCCAGCCGGCGGAGTTCACAGGCAAGCGCATCCCGGCGCTGCCGCCGAAGCCGGACCTGGCGAAGGTGAAGTATGGCGCGCCCATCCCGCTGCTGAACGGCAAGGACCTCACAGGCTGGCGCCTGCTGAAGGAGGGCGTGGACAACGGCTGGAGCGTGGTGGACGGCGTGCTGCAGAACCGGGTGACCAAGGAGAAGGGCAAGCACTTTGGGAACCTGCGCACGGACGCGGAGTTTGAAGACTTCAACCTCAAGACAGAGGTGCGCACGCAGGAGGGCAGCAACAGCGGCATCTACCTGCGCGGGATCTACGAGGTGCAGGTGATGGAGAGCTTTGGCAAGCCGCTGGACTCCCACCACATGGGCGCGCTGTACAGCCGCATCACGCCGAGCGTGAACGCGGAGAAGCCCATCGGCGAATGGCAGACGCTGGACATCACGCTGGTGGACCGCCACCTGACGGTGATCCTGAACGGCAAGACGATCATCGACAACCAGCCGGTGCTGGGCTGCACGGGCGGCGCGATGACGAGCGATGAATTCAAGCCGGGCCCGATCTACCTGCAGGGGGACCACACGAACGTGGACTACCGCAACATGGTGCTGACCCCGGTGGTGAAGTGATCTGAGCCCGCCCCCCGGCGGAAATGACAAGGGCAGGACGGCCGCTGAGCCGCCCT
>CALDGV010000630.1 GCA_937941745.1 uncultured Prosthecobacter sp.
AGCGGGCGGTGACTTTGAGCTGCTGCGCCGTTTTTGGCTTCAATGAGATGCGTGATGGCTCGACGGCGATCGTGTTGAGCACGGGCTCATTTGGCTGCGTGTAAGGCATGCCCTCGGCGATCCAGCGCACGAGCGTCTGATACATCTCCGAGCCGGGCTCCAGGTGCTTCCCGCCCGTGTGCGGCACGATGGCGGCGCCTTTGGTGATGAGCAGGCTTTCCTCCGGTGCTGGCGGGAACACGCGACGGCCTTTGCCCTGCTTCACGATGGCTTCGTAGTCCTCCTCCGGCTCGAAACCGAGCACGCTGAGGCGAAAGCCGCGCTGGCCGGTGATCGCCTTCGCATGACACGCGCCCGCGTTGCAGCCGGTCTTCGTCAAAATAGGCTGGATGTCCCGCACGAAGCTCAAAGGCTCTGCGGAGAGACCGGCCGTGGCGATGCAGATGAAGAGAAGAGCTTTCCGAAGCATGATATAAACCTACGCAGTGAGTGCGCGGTTTTTGGCAATCCCATCGAAGAACCTGCAGCTCAGGCACCTTCTAATCACGTGTTACAACACGATCGAGGTTCATGAGCACTCCAGCAGTGGTAGTGTATGCGGCGAGTTCGCTCATGGGGAGGGAGGCATCAGGCTTGGAAGCCCCCTGGGTGATGGCTTTGACAGCTTCATCGGGGTGCGTGGAAAACCATCGGAGGCGCTCATCAAGGCCGCTGAGCAGGACTTTGAGCGCTTCTGCATCAGCGGAGCGGCCTGTGGCAAGCTTGTAACCGTAAGCCAGCCTTGTTTCGGGATTGTCTGCATGATTCATCATCTGCTCGGCAAGTCCGCGCTGGGCTTCAACAAAGGTGACTTCGTTCAGCAGTGCCAGAGCCTGCAGCGGAGTGTTGGTTCGGCTGCGTTTCACGGTGCAGATTTCCCGAGTAGGGGCATCAAACAGCAGCATCGTCGGGGGAGCTGCGGTGCGCTTCCAAATGGTGTAGAGAGTGCGACGGTAGAGGCCTTCGCCCATGTCGGCCTTGTAGCCACGAAGATCTCCATACTTGCTGGTTTCATCCCAGACGCCCTCTGGCATGTAGGGACGCACACTCGGGCCGCCAATTCTGCCTGCCAACAGACCGCCAATCGCAAGAGCCTGATCACGCAAGACTTCACCAGTAAGGCGGAACTTCGGCCCTCGAGCCAGCAGCCGATTGTCCGGGTCACGTTCCCATAGGGCAGGGGAGACCGAACTGCTCTGGCGATAGGCTTTAGACATCACCATGAGCTTGATCAGGTGCTTCATATCCCAACCCGATTTCATGAATTCGGCCGCAAGCCAGTCGAGTAGCTCAGGGTGAACAGGATACTCAGCTTGGAATCCGAAGTTCTCCGTGGTTTTGCAGAGGCCTGAACCGAAAAGCCGTTCCCACTGGCGGTTGACCCAGACTCGCGCCGTCAGTGGGTTTTCCGTGCTGACGAGCCACTTGGCCAAACCCAGCCTGTTCAAAGGTGCGTTTGCCGGCAGAGGATGCAGCCATTGAGGCACTGCCATCGTGACCTTGGCGGCAGGCTTGTCATACTCTCCTCGGGTCAAAATGTATGCTTCACGAGGCTTTGCCGCCTCTTTCATGACCATGGTGGTGGGGAGTTTGTTCTCAAATTCAGCCAAAGTCTTTCGACGGGCAGCGAGAACATCAGCCGCCGTCTTTATTGGACTGTCTGCAGTTGCCAGGAAGTAGTCTTCGAGTTCCTTTTTCTGGCTAGGTGTACGTTTCTCTGGAGCAGTTGCCAGGATGGCTCTGATCTTGGAGAGGTCGGCTGAGCCGTTCAGGCTTATCTGAGCTGGTGGTAGCGCAGTGGATGAGAGTCGGAAACGACCTATGTTGTGCCCGGCAATCGCTTCATGCCGCAGCCTTAGCAGGATTTGAGCGCCCTCCACGTAGCTAAGCGGCTTTTCCAAGAGAAACATCGCACGCCGATTCTCCTTCTTGCTGTTGCCATCAATGGCCCAGCCTCGTCCTTCGCGCTTGGCCAGACTGGTGATGTCATAACCCTTCTGACTGTAATCCGCCTCGGCTTTGGCGAGGCTTTGCTTTTCAGGCTTTCCGCCTGGTTTTTGAATGAAGACATCAAAGCTGCTGAGGACGAAATTCCCGTTTGGATAACGACCAAGGCTGCCTCCTGGCAAAGAGGGGTCGGTGAAGCATTCCAACAGGAAACCTGACACGCCTTCCTTGGGCATGTTGGCATCATAGAGGTAGGTGTCCTTCGGGGGATTGGGGCCTCCAGCCAGATAACTGCCATCCTGCTGACGGCTGAGCTTTGCCCCCGTTTCGTTGAATTTTGAAATTACACGGACTGGCTCCAGAAAAGTCCATGCGGGTTTTTGTGCACTGAGGGCATTACGTTGGGTTTTCTCCCAGGCGGCAAGAAGCTGGGGCAGCTGTTTTCTGGCCTCTTGAACGGCCTTTTCGGCCTCTGTCACTCGCTGCTTTAGCCCGGAGAGCTGGCGGTCTTGCTCCGGTGTGGTGACATTCATGATCGGCAGTGAGTTTCCCCCGCTGCGATTGCTCGCGCCCTGGATGCTGCCACGTTCTTCGATGTTGTTGAAGAAGGCGAACAACGAATAGAAATCCTTCTGCGTGATCGGATCATACTTATGATCATGGCATCGGGCACAGTTCATCGTCAGTGCGAGCCAGGTGAAGCTTGTGGTCTCGACGCGGTCGATGATGTTCTCAATGCGCCATTCTTCATCAATGATGCCACCTTCACCATTGATGCGGTGATTGCGATTGAAGCCCGTGGCGATGAGCTGTGCCTGAGTTGGGCTTGGCAACAAATCACCAGCAATTTGTTCGATGGTAAATTGATCAAACGGCTTGTTCTGGTTGAAGGCATGAATCACCCAATCCCGCCACGGCCACATGCTGCGTGAGCTGTCCGTCTGGAAGCCGTTGCTGTCAGCAAAGCGCGCGTAATCCAGCCACTCACGAGCCATGTGCTCCCCATATGCCGGAGTATTCAGCAGTCTGTTCACGAGCTTCTCATAGTCAGCATCAGAGAGGTGTTTCGAGTTCATCTCCGGCCAGTCATGTGCAGCGGGAGGAAGGCCTGTGATGTCCAATGAAAGACGCCGGATCAGGGTTTCGGCATCCGCCTCAGGTGAAAAGGTGAGGTCTTCCTTCCTCAGACGCGCTTCGAGCAGGCCATCAATGCTCGCTGCCTGAGGTGGTTTGACGGGTTCGAATGCCCAATGTCCCTGGTATTCCGCCCCCTCACTGATCCATTGGCGCAGAAGCTGCGCTTCAGCTTTCGAGACTGGTTTGTGCAGCTTTTCGGGCGGCATGATGTCATCCGGGATCGTGGTGACCACGCGAGAGAGCAATTCACTCTCATCCGGCTTTCCGGGCACAATTGCATAGGCTCCGGATTCAGCGGGTTTCAACGCTTCAGAGCGGATGTCCAGCCGGAGCCCTGCTTTTCGATCTTTTTCGTCGAAGCCATGACAATGAAAGCATTTGTCCGAGAGGATCGGGCGGATGTCCCG
>CALDGV010000631.1 GCA_937941745.1 uncultured Prosthecobacter sp.
CGCCAGCACCATCCGCACCAGACCCGCTGGCCGCCTTGAATGCCGACTACCGGGCCGCCGTGCAGAATGAAACCCAGGCCGCGCTCGACAAGGTGCGCCTCGACGAAATCCCCTACTTCCAGCAGGAACTCCAGCGTCTGCAGGCGGGCCAGCCCGTTCCTGAGGTGGATGATCCCTCTCTCCCGGCCAGCCTGAAGCGCCTGCGTGAAGATTTTCGCCGCAAGAAGGCGGCCCTGGGGCAGTGACGCCCGTCTTTCGCCCCTCCTCAAAGCCGACTCCAAACCTCATGAAACGTCTCTTCATCAGCCTCACCCTCCTCGGTCTCCTCGCCCTCGCCAGCTGCCGCAGCCCCCAGGGCAATGTGAACCCGCTGCAGATGGGCAAGGGGCGCCCGACGCTCGTCCGCTAAGACTGAATCAGACTCCCAGCAGCTCCCGCGCCTCGGCCTGACCTGGGGCGGGCCTGCCATATTCGCTGGCCGTCACCCGTGCCAGGGCCGTCAGGTGCCGCCAGCGGAAGGCTGGCCGCGTGCGGTGAAATTCATCGTGGCAGGTCTGGTAGTATTTTTCGGCGTGCAGCGCGCCGTCCTCGCTGATGGCAAAACGCCGCAGCAGGGCCAGCACGGGCTCTGCTGGCAGATCCAGGGAGCCCCAGCGGTACACCACGGCGGCGGCATGGGACTGGAGATTGCCGCGGATCATGGATTCCAGCTCTTCCAGCAGCCTGGCAGGCTCGCGTGCGGTCACCTGGCCGATCTGCCGCTGGCTGGGCATCGGCTGCCATTCGAGGTAGGGTTGAAAACCCCGGTCCCGGGCGATCTGCCATCCGGCCAAGATCAGGCAGGCATAGGTGTTCCGCCCCTGGCTCACGGAGGAAAGGTTTCTCCAGGCGTGGGTCGAGTCGCTGGAATGCACTCCGGCGGAGTCGCCATGCACGCTGCCCGTAGGCTTGCCGGGGAACTCCCATTCGGGCGGCCTGCCGTGGTCCCTCAGCACGATCTGATTCGAGGCGAGCGACAAGGCCTCCCCAATGTCCTGCGGGGCATGGCCTTCCGCCAGGGCGGCGGCCACCGCTCCGGCCGCTTCTGCAGGCGATCCGCGGAAGATGGTCATCGCCAGTTCTTCCAGGGCTGCATCCTCGAGGCGGCGGGTTCCCGGAGCCCGGCCGTTCAGCTGATGCTCGTCCAGGAGGCGTGTCAGCACCCTGCCGTGCTCCTCCCATTCGGGCCGGCGATGCTTCTCGGCATTCAGGCAGTAGCGCAGGGACATGCGCAGCATCGTGGTCGCATGCTCCCGGCCCACGAGCTCCAGCAGGTCCCAGGCGCGGTAGGGAAGCACCGTCCGGTGCACCTCCGGCTGGTCCTGCACGCATTCCAGCAGGGCATTGAATCCGGCGCTGGCATCCTGCTGCATCAGCCTGGCGAACACCTCCTCCGCCTCTCGCACCTCCTTCTGCTTCACCCGTTTGTGCAGCATCCCTGCGTCGGCGGCTTCGTGCGCCGCCTCCACCGGGTGCAGTACTTCGGCGGCCCTGCCTCCATTCTCCCGGATGCGGTGGGTGTTGCGGTACAGCACCTTGAAGACCGGCAGCGCGGCCTCTCCGCCCTGCATGGCCCTCGACATCTGCTCTGCGGGGCGCATGGCCATCAGGGTATGGAAGCCGATGTAATCCTCGCCGCCAAAGGTCCGTGCATTAGCCAGCACGCCTGCGGTGAGCAGGCGCTTCAGCGGCACGCCTTCCCGCAGCTTCCTGGCCAGGGCCTGCTGCAGCTGGGCGGCTTCCGTTTCCTGCATGAAGGCCACCAGCGGCTCCAGCTCGCCAAAATGCAGCGAGACAGGCGCCTCCGCCTCTTTCTGGGCGGCGCCCAGTCCCAGCTCCGAGGCCAGGGAAGGCCCGAGCGTGGCGAGAAGGGTGCCCTTGCCAACATCAGCAAGGAAGCGACGGCGGGACTGGGGTTCATGCATGGCTGACCTCCCTGTGGATTCGTCCGCGATTGTCCCGGTTCGCCCGCTTGAAGGCAATCTTAAAAATCCCGGCCCGCCCGCCGCCGGGCAGGCGGGCTCAGAACTTTGTTCCCGGCCTCGGAACTTCTTGCCAAACCACCCCCGGCACGACGTACAATCCCGCCCCCGCCTTCCTATGATTCCCCGCGTCCTCCTTGCCCTGCCATTCCTGGCCTCCGCCGCGCTTGCCTCGCAGCCCAAATCGGCTGCGGATGTGCCCGATCCGAACCCTGAGGTGCAGAAGGCCGGATTCGTGGTGCCCGAGGGCATCGAAGTCACGCTCTGGGCTCAGGAGCCCATGATCGCCAAGCCCGTGCAGATGAACTGGGACGCCCAGGGCCGCCTCTGGGTGGTCAGCAGCACCACCTACCCGCAGATCAAGCCGGGCGATGGCACGAAGGACCAGGTCGTCGTGCTCGAAGACACGGACAAGGACGGCAAGGCGGACAAGTCCACCGTGTTTGCGGAGAACCTCTTCATCCCCACGGCGGTCATTCCCGGGGACGGCGGCGCCTATGTGGCGAACTCCACCGAGGTGCTCTTCCTCAAGGACACGAATGGTGACCTCAAGGCCGACGAGCGCACCATCGTGCTCAGCGGCTTCGGCACGGAGGACACGCACCACCTGCTGCACACCATGCGCCACACGCCGGAGGGGCTGCTGTCCTTCCTCCAGTCCATCTACATCCACAGCCATGTCGAGACCCCGCACGGCGTGCGCCGCCTGATGGGTGGTGGCGTGTGGGAGTTCCGCCCGGAGACACGCCGGCTGGAAATCGTCAGCAAGGGTCTCATCAATCCCTGGGGCTATGAGTTCGACCGCTGGGGCCAGTCCTTCGCCACGGATGGTGCGGGCGGTGAGGGGCTGAACTACATCTTCCTGGGCAGCGTCTTCAAGACTTCGCCCGGTGCCAAGCGCACCCTCAGCGGCCTCAGCCCCGGCCAGCCCAAGCAGTGCGGCCTGGAATACATCGACGATCCTCACTGGCCCGCCGACTGGCAGGGCACCTGGGTCACCAATGACTTCCGCGGCAACCGCACCAACCGCTTCCGCGTCACGCCGAACGGCAGCAGCTACATCGCCAAGCAGGAGGCGGATGTGCTCGCCTCCAATCACCGCGCCTTCCGCCCCATCGACATCCGCACCGGCCCTGACGGCGCGCTCTACATCGCCGACTGGTACAACCCCATCATCCAGCATGGCGAGGTCGATTTCCGCGATCCGCGCCGCGACCAGGTGCATGGCCGCATCTGGCGTCTCACGGCCAAAGGCCGCCCTCTGAGCGAGATGCCCAAGATTGTCGGCGCACCGGTGCCCGAGCTTTTGGAAATGCTGAAGGCCGACCGCAAGTGGACCCGCCACTTTGCCAAGCAGGAGCTGCGCGCCCGTGGTGCCGAGCAGGTGCTTCCTGCGCTGAAGACCTGGGTCGAGGGTCTCGACAAGGCCGGCCCGGACTACTGGCACCACCTCCTCGAGGTCGCCTGGGTCCGCGAAGGCGTGAACAAATTCTCCCCCAAGCTGTGGCGTGAGCTCGCCGCCAGCCCCGATGCCCGCGTGCGTGCCGCCGCCTACCGCATCCTCACCCATCGCTGGCGCGAGCTGCCGGATGCCATGGAGCTCCTGCCGAAAGGCATCGCCGATGACAACGCCCAGGTCCGCCTCTGGGCCATGGCCGTGCTCATGGACATGCGCCAGCCCAAGGCCTTCGAAATCGCCCTGCGCGCCCTCGACAAACCCATGGATGAGTCGCTCGACTTCCTGCTCGAACTCACCGGTCGCGAGCAGACCGATGTCTGGCTCCCGCTCGTGCTCAAGGGGGATCTCAAGCTCAACGACAACCCCAAGCACCTCGTCTATGCCATGAAGGCCACCGGCCGCAGCGAAGGCCTGAAGCCCCTCCTCGCCTCCTTCAAGGCCGGCAAGCTGGCGCCGGATGATGCCACCGCCGTCCTCGCCATGGCCGGTGATGCCGCCGATGCCGCCCAGGCGCTGGAGATCAGCCAGCTGGTGAATGACCCCGCCATGAGCACCCAGGTCGTCGGCCTCATGGATGCCCTCGTGAAGGCAGGCACCACCCGTGGCGTGAAGCCGCAGGGGGCCGAGGCCCTCGTGCAGGCCTGGCTCGCCAGCCCACGTGTTGAGATCGTCCACCGCGCCACCATCCTCGCCGGAGCCTGGAAGATCGAGGCGGTCCGTCCGAAGCTCGAAGCCATCCTCACCGCCGCCGACACCCTGCCTCCCGTGCGCGATGGCGCCTTGCAGGGCCTTGCCCGCCTCGGTGGCGTGAAGTCACGCGACTTCTTCGACAAGGTCTTCCGTGAAAACGCCTCCCTCCGCAGCCTCGCCGTGCAGGGCCTCACGGACACCGGCCCGCAGCTCGCCGCCCGCCGCGCCGTGGAGTTCCTTGGCACTGCCAAATCCGCTCAGGAGGCCACGCCCATCCTCACCGCCTTCCTCAAGAACAAGCAGCTTCCCGGCGTGCTCGCCAAGGAGCTCGGCGGCAAGAGCATCCCCGATTTCGTCGCCGTGGAAGCCATCCGCATGGTCTCCACCCGCGGCCTCAAAGGCCCGCTGGAGGACGCCCTGCGCACCGCCGGTGGCGTGAAGCAGATGAACCAGGCCCTCACGCCCGAGCAGATGGCCGCCATGGTCGAAAAAGTGAAGACCGCCGGTGATCCCGCCCGTGGTGAGGCCATCTACCGCCGTCAGCAGCTCCTCTGCCAGACCTGCCATGCCATCGGCGATGCCGGCGGCGTGCTCGGGCCGAACCTCGTCAGCATCGGCGGCAGCGCCCCGGTCGATTACCTCATCGAAAGCCTCCTGGAGCCTTCCAAGAAGATTAAAGAGGGCTACCACATGATCCTCATCAGCACCAAGGACGGCAAAGTCTTCAGCGGCGGCCTCGTCCAGGACGGCGGTGATGAAGTCATCATCCGCGATCCCGCGAACCAGCTTCAGAAGATCCCCAAGGCGCAGATCGCCAACCGCCAGATGAGCCCAGCCAGCATGATGCCGCCCGGCCTCACCGCCAGCCTGCGCGAGGATGAGTTCGTTGATCTCGTCCGCTTCCTCTCCGAGCTGGGCCGCGAAGGCGCCTACAAGATCAAGCCCAACAACTACGTCCGCACCTGGAAGGTCATGGGCCCCATGGACCAGGCCACGAACGACCACGTCCGCCACGTCGGCCTGCACGCCCTGCATGACAAGGAGACCACCTACCCGTGGGAGCTGCGCTACTCCCAGGTCAGCGGCGACCTCCCGCTTTCCGAGCTCGTGAACGCCCAGAAAATGTATCCCTGGTTCCCCAAGATCGCCCGCTTCGGCCTCAAGCTCGCCGCCCCCGGCAAAGTGAAGCTCGGCCTTAGCGCCGTGAAGAACGTGAACATCGTCGTAGGCGACAAAACCCTGCAGGAAATCACCCCCGAACTCACCCTCGACCTCCCCGCCGGCACCACCCCCGTGAGCATCGCCATCAACCGCGATGCCACCGACCTGCAAAGCCTGCGCGTGGAGCTGCTCGAAGGGGCGGCCCAGGCGGTGGTGGAGTGAATCAACTCAATTTGTGAAAGTCAGCCTCTGGTTCGAATGCCGGTAAAATTAGCGTTATGTTAATCAAAATCTTGCCGTCGAGAGCTTTTGTTCGCTGTAACGTAGTTCTAGTGCTTGGAGCCTTTGCTACGGTGGATGCACAAGCTGAATTGAAGTCTCAAGCAGTTGAAATTCAGCAGTATGGTGGCGACGTCACTGATAGCAAACAAGTGCTATTACAAGGCGTTTTAGGGTTTCGTGGCGGCCAATATGTTGATCAGATAAGTGTTAATTCTGAGGCATGGGGAGGTGAAGGTGGGCATGCCAATTCCAAACTTGAGCTGGGAGACAATGAATACGTCAACGAAGTCGAACTGCATTATGGCAACCTCCTCGACTTCATTAAAGTCACAACGAGCAAGGGGAGATCTATTTCGGTGGGTGGTTCAGGAGGCCACAAGAAAGAAGTATTGAAGGATATCAGGCTGTTGTCGCTCGGCGCTTCTTCTCAAGCTGGGTTCATCAAAGGGGTTGAGTTGCGCTACATAAAAAATTATCAGCCATCCAAAGAGGTCACTTCAAATGCACGTTGTATTGTAAGCTTTCTGCCACCTGAAACCGAACGTACTGAGTATGAGGAAGCCACTGTTAGAGAGTTGAGAGGCTTGATCACAACTTGGGAGCAATCAGCTAGTCGTGAAAATGTAGTCATCCAGGAGGAGTTCATAGCAGAAGCTAAACTGGGAAGCGTCGGACAGGGAGTTGGAGGTGATTTACTTGCTCGAGGTCACAAGACGTCTAACCGCGATGATTGGCAGGCTCATATTAAGCAGCGTCTTCAAGATTCTCAGGATAGGGCCTCAACAACAAGTGGGACAACGAAGACCAAGGTTCCAAAGGGGGCGGTTGCGGTAGAAGTTGTCACCGTCAAAATCATGCAAGGTGCAGACGGCAAATTCTGGGTGCTTCCAACAACCGGATCTTCCTGGATCATCAAGAATATTGAAACAGAATGGAGTTCGTTTCTCGGGTGTTATGATCTTACGGGCAAACTTGATGCACAAGTTTCAGGCTTGAAAGCTCACAGAAAAGAGCGCCATTCATTCATGTTTTACGAGTGAAGAATTTCTCATGCTTTAATGGCTTTCTTTTTGATGGAGTGCCGTTGGTGTTTGTTCTCTAACCGTTTTCTTATCGGGCCGAAGGTCCGTGATTCCTTAGCCCAGCCCGCAGGGCTGGGTTCCGCGCCCCAACCGCCCCCGAGGTCAACGCGCCCTGAAAGGGTGCGATACCAATCAGGCAACCCAGCACAACAACATCCCCGATTCACCACACGCCCTCGTTTCCCATGCAGGACCGGACGGATAGGGACACGCGAGGGTATCGCAGCCTTTCAGGCCGCGACAAAGGCGGGGTGGTCACGCCTTGGCCGACCCAGCCCGTTGGGCTGGGCTAAGGGATGTCGGCCCGTTGGGCCTTCCGATGGCCGTGCCGTCACTGGAATCCTGAGCCGACGCTTCAATCCCAGACATACCGCTCATCATAGCTCACGCGGTATTTCTCCAGGAGCTTCCGATACTCCTCCTGGAAGCTCATTTTCTGATGATGGCGGGCCTGATCCTGCACGTAGGCGATGACGGCGTCCGCATCCGACTGGCTGACGGAGAAGGCTCCGTAACCACTCTGCCAGTGGAAGTCCTGAAAGAGGTCTCCTTTGCCTTTGATCCATTTGGAGGAGCTGGTCTTCACCTTCTCCACCACCTCGGCAATGCTCAGCGTGCGGGAGAGGCCGAAGAACAGGTGCACATGATCCTCGACCCCGCCGACACGCAAAGCCGGGCATTCGATGTGATCCAGAACGCCCGCGAGATAGGGATGCAATTCGCGCTGGATCTCAGGCGTGAGGCATGGGGCGCGGTTCTTCGTGCTGAACACAAGGTGCGTGAGGATGCGGGACAGGGACTGCGGCATGCGGGGAGGGTATCGCTTTCAGACCGCAAAGAACGAAAAGAGGCAGCGGGTGTTGGTGGCGATGCGCCAGGGTATCGCAGCCCTTCAGGCCGCGACGAGGGTGGTGTGGTGGCCTTCCGGCTGACCCAGCCCGGTGGGCTGGGCTAAGGGATGCCGGCCCGTTGGGCCTCCCAACCCAGGCGTTGATATGGGGGGATGATGTTCAGGGTGCACCAAACCGATGGTTCGTCGTGTGTCTTTGATGGAGGAATCGCCTGGGGGGCTTCGAGGCTGTCGGTGGTCTTTTTTGAATCGAGCCGAGGGGTTCACCGACATGGCTCCCAACGTCCTCAACCCTTCTGGGCGCATTCATGGAATCCTCCCCACGGGCCGAAGGTCCGTGCTCCCTTAGCCCAGCCCGCAGGGCTGGGTTCCGCGCCGCCAAGTGTTCGCCAATGTCCACGCGCCCTGAAAGGGTGCGATACCGACAAGGCCGCAAAATTATCCGACATCCCCGGCCCATCGTGCGCCGTCGTTTTCCGTGCAGCACTAGGCAACGCCAGGGTATCGCAGCCTTTCAGGCCGCGACGAAGGTAGTGCGGGGTGTTTCTTGCTGACCCAGCCCGGTGGGCTGGGCTGAGGGATGTCGGCCCGTTGGGCCTCATGAGTTCGTTCGGTGCGCGGAGCCGGGGGAAGATCAGGTGTGTGAGGTCGTGCGGTGTGGCAAGGTTCGACCGCGGTTTGGACCTGGGCGCGTGACCGGCGGATGGGGCGGAAAATGCGCCGGGCGTGGGCGGGTGTCGGGCGGAATCGGCCGGGAATCCGGCGGGGATGGGCGCATGTCCTGCCGACATGAGCGGAAATCCGACGGGTGTGACGCGCGTGTTCTCCCCGGGTGGGCGAAAATCTGGCGGGCGTGGGCCTGTGTCGGGTGGGATCGGCCGGGAATCCGGCGGGGATGGGCGCATGTCCTGCCGACATGAGCGGAAATCCGACGGGTGTGACGCGCGTGTTCTCCCCGGGTGGGCGAAAATCTGGCGGGCGTGGGCCTGTGTCGGGTGGGATCGGCCGGGAATCCGGCGGGGATGTGCGCATGTCCTGCCGACCTGGGCGGAAGTCCGGTGGGTGTGAGGCGCGTGTCCTCCGGGTGTGTGGGAAAATCCGGCGGTAATGGGCGCATGCCCTGCCGATTTGCGCGAAAGCCCGGCGAACGTGGGCGTGTGCCCTGCCGTCGCGGCTGGAAGTCCGGCGAACATCTGCCTGTGACGGGCGGATTTTCCCAGATCCGGGTGGGGCATTCGCAAGAGTCTGCTTGCTCTTGAGATTTTCAGGCGTGCGGAGGCGGCTTTTCTCAAGAAATGAGGGTTTTGCCCTTCTTGTTGAGAATGGGGGCCGGGCCCGGCGGCGGACTACTTCCAGCTCATGCAGCGGAAGGGGTGGTCATCAATGAGGTTGGCCTGCACGCCGGTGAGCCGGTCGCGGTGGTAGAACTGGACGCCGACGTAGTGATAGACGGGGATGACGGCGGTTTCGGTGCTGACGAGGCGGGTTTCGGCTTCCTGGAAGAGCTGGTTGCGCCGGGCGGTGTCGGGCTCGGCGGCGGCGGCGGCGATGAGGCGGTCGTAGCCGGGGCTCTGGTAGCCGGTGCGGTTCTGGCCGTTGGAGCTGGTGAAGAGGTCGAGGAAGGTGCTGGGGTCGTTGTAGTCCCCCACCCAGCTGGAGCGGCAGAGGTGGTAGTCGAGCTCGCGCATGGATTTGAGCCAGACTTTCTGCTCCTGCTTGGTGAGGTTCACGGTGACGCCGAGGGTCTGCTGCCACATGCTCTGCAGCTCGATGGCGATGCTGCGCTCGATGGGCAGGGGGATGTAGAGGTATTCGACGCGGGGAAAGCCGCGGCCGCCGGGGAATCCGGCCTGGGCCAGGAGGTCGCGCGCCTGCTGGAGGCTGCCGCTGAGGCCGGGGGCGGGCTGGTAGGCGGCTCCGGTGCCGGGGGGCACGATGCCTGCGGCGACGGGCTCGCCGAGCTGGGTGATTTTTTCGACGATGCGGCGCTTGTCCACGGCGAGGGCGAAGGCCTGGCGGACCCGGGGGTCGTTGAAGGGGGGGCGGGTGACGTTGATGCGGATGAACCAGGTGCCGAGGAAGGGGCCGGTGTGGAACCAGGGCTCCTGCTTGAGGCGCTGGGTGAGGGAGGGGGGCACCATGCCCTTGTCCATCATGAGGTCGCACTGCCCGGTGTGGAAGTAGCTGAGGGCGGTGTTGGCGTCCTGGACGGGCTTCACTTCGACGGTGCGGAGGCGGACGTTGTCGGCATCCCAGTAGCGGGGGTTCTTTTTCAGCCGGATGTGGTCGTCGAGCCGCCAGTCATCGAGGAGGTAGGCGCCGTTGGTGACGATGTGGCGGGGCTTGATCCAGGCGCTGCCCTGGGCCTGGATCGTCTGCGTGGGCACGGGGCAGAGGGTGACGAAGGCGCAGAGGTCGATGAAGTAGGGGGTGGGGTTTTCCAGCTCGACGCGGAGGGTGCGCTCATCCAGGGCCTGGACGCCGACATGGCGGAAGTCCTTGTCCGTCTCCTCGGCGAAGGCGCGGGCGCCGCGGATGACGTGCATGAGGCTGGCGTAGTCGGCCCCGGTCTCGGGCAGCAGGGCGCGCCGCCAGGATTCGCGGAAGTCCTGGGCGGTGACGGGGCGGCCATCGCTCCAGGTGATGCCGGGCCGGAGGTGGAAGGTGTAGGTCTTGCGGTCGGCGGAGATTTCCCAGCGCTCCGCCATGCCGGGCTCGGGGCGGCCGGCGGCGTTCACGCGGCAGAGCCCCTCGAAAAGGGAGGTGGCGATGCGCATGGAGACCTGGTCGGAGGCGAGCGCGGGGTCGATGGTCTCCGGCTCGGCGCTCTGGATGAAGACGAGGTCGGCGCGCTCGCGCTGAGGCCCGCAGGCGGGCAGCCCGAGGCTGAGCAGGAGAAGCGCGAGGGCACGGAGGCGCGGAGACACGGGCGGGGCGGCGGCGGTGCTCAGTTCTCGGTCTTGAGGCGGCCGGCGGCTCCGGCGGGCCATTCGGCCCCCTGGGCGATCCAGCGCTGGATGAGAGCCACCTCCTGCGGGGTGAGGGTTTCGCCCACGGGCGGCATGGCCTTCACGGAGGCGTGGGCCTCATCCAGATGGGTGATGAAGCGGCTGAGGTCCGGGCGGCCGGGCCGGATGAAGACGCCGAGGGTGCCGGTGCTGAGGGCCTCGGCCTGGCTGGCGAGGCTGAGGCGGCCGGGCAGGGCGGCGGCGTTGTGGCACATGGCGCATTTGGCCTCGAGGACGGGCTTCACATGCTGGGTGAAGCTGACCTTGCCGGTCTGGGCGGCCTGAAGGGCGGCGGCATCGAGCACGTTGTGCCCCGGCAGCCGGGTTTCACTCTCGGAATTGGCGGTTGAGCAGCCGGTGAGGACGGCGGCGGCCAGCATGGCGGAGGTGATGCGGTGCATGGGCACAGCTTGGGCGCGAGAGGCGGGATTGTCGAGCCTGCTGTGATGCCGGATTTTGGGCCGGCACCGGGGGCGGGGCGGCGGCTGGATCAGGCCTTTTTCTGGAAGCCGGGGATGCCGAGGCGGGCGGCCATGCGCAGGGGGCGGCGCATGGCCTCCGCCATGCGGAGGGCCTCATCCTCGCCGCGCAGGTCGCGGCAGTCGGGATGGGATTCCGGTGCATCG
>CALDGV010000632.1 GCA_937941745.1 uncultured Prosthecobacter sp.
AGTTTCAGGCGGTCCAGCATGTCGCGCACGGTCTTTTCCTCCTCCATCTGCTCATTGAGGAACCAGAGCAGCAGGTTCTTCGAAGCGTGATCCTTCACCTGCTCGGCCACCTCAAAGAGGTCGTTGATCTGCTGGGTGACCTTCTGCTCCTGCTTCAAGCTCATTTCAAAGACCTCAACGGGGCTTTTGAAATCGGCTTTGGGCTTGCCGATGGGCTGCAGAACCACCGCGGCATCACGGTCCACCACATACTGGTAGAACTTGAGCGCGTGCATCGTCTCCTCACGGCTCTGATTGAACATCCACTGAGCAAAGCCGGAATAGGGCGTCTGCTCAAACCAAGCCGCCATGGCGAGGTAGATGTAGCTGGAAGACATTTCATTGTTGATCTGCTCGTTGAGCAGCTTGGCAAGTTTGGGATTCAGGGTCATGGCAATGATGCTTTGCAGTGAGAACGACGGGCGAGCAAGCGGCGGATGCCTCGAGGGACAAATCGGATTTTGCACCCATTCCAGGATGACTTGCGAGCGCTTTTTCAGAGGCGGCGCAGGGCGGTGCGCACCATCAGCAGTTCGCCCACATTCTCCGCCGTGAGCAGGCCGATGAGCCTTCCGGTGACAGGATCAATGACTGGCATGGCCGGGCAGGATGCCTCATCAAGGGCGCTGAGCGCCTCCGCCAGGTCCATCTGGGCGGCTGCCTGGAGCTGGCAGCGTTCCAGGATGCCCTCCGCAGGATACGAAGCCCCATGCTCAGCCAGGGCGCTGATGAGCCGTCGTCGGGTGATCATGCCCAGGAGCCCGCCCTGGGCCGTGAGCATGGGAAAGTCATGCTGGCTGCCTGACAGCAGCAGGTCCACCACATCGCGCAGGCGGGCATCGGGTGAAAGGGCGTGAAAGTCGGTGATCATCGCATCCTCGACGCGCAGGCCGCGGAAAGCCTGACGCTGCGAAACAGCGGCTGACTCCTGGCCTGCGGCGATGAAGACAAAGAAGGCAATGAGCATCAGCACCGGGCTGATGTTGCCGGAAAGCAGCATCCAGAGGCCAACCAGCACCGCGATGGCCTGACCGAGGCCCGCGGCCCAGCGCGTGGCGCGCTCAAAATCCACAAAAAAACCCAGCAGGGCGCGGAGAACACGTCCGCCATCCATCGGGAAGGCAGGCACCAGATTGAAAACCACCATCAGGAGGTTCCAGACCATCAGCTTTTCCCAAAAACGGCCGCTCTGCTCGAAGTGGAAGTCCGGATCCAGGGCCAGTCCCAGGCCCAGGAAGGTGGAGATGGCCGCGGCGATGGCCACATTCACCAGAGGGCCGCAGATGGCGACCACCAGCTCCTGCACCGGCTTCTCCGGCATTTTTTCCAAGCGGGCCACACCGCCTATCGGCAGCAGGGTGATGTCTGGCGTGCGAATGCCATAGCCGCTGGCGGCAAAGACATGGCCGAATTCATGCAGAAGCACGCAGACAAAGGCTGCGGAGACAAACAGCACGGCATCCAGAGCACCGGCCAGCCCCTGGCTACCTCCCATGCCCTGCATGGCCACGAAGGCCAGCAGGATGAAAAACGTCGCATGAATGCGCACCTCCGTGCCTGCCACGGAACCAAGCTTGAATGACCACTTCATAGGAAATCAACCTCGCGATACGAGCCACAGGCGCAATCAGAGGCTTCCAGGAAAGCAGCCGCCTCACGCGATGACTTCCTGGATCACCTTGCCATAACTGATGGGCACCGGACGGTCCGCCACATCCCGCACCTCGGTGTCGTGGCGGATGCCCAGCAGGTGATACATCGTGGCCGCCAGATCATCGGGCTTCACCGGCTTCTCGGCCGGATATTCGCCGTTCTTGTCGGAAGCTCCATGAACGAAGCCGCGCTTCACGCCACCGCCAGCAAGGAGGGCGGTGTAGCACTGCGGCCAGTGGTCGCGACTGATGTTTTTGTTGATCCTGGGAGTGCGGCCAAATTCGCCCACCCAGATGACGAGGGTGGTGTCCAGCAGGCCCCGGTCATCCAGATCGTTGAGAAAGGTCGGCAGCGTCTGCTCCGTCATCGGCATGTGATACTTGTCGATGATGGGGAACATGCGGGTGTCATTAAAGCCATGGGTATCCCAGCCGCCTTCGGTCGTGCTCTGCCCACCGATGCTGGGGGCGAAGTTGACGGTCACAAATTTCACACCTGCCTCCACCAGACGGCGCGCCAGCAGGCAGCTCTGGCCGTAGGCGGTGCGGCCATAGGCATCCCGCACCTGGTCCGGCTCCCGGGTCAGGTCGAAGGCGGTGCGCAAGCTCTCGCTGTGCAGCATGGCCAGGGCTTTTTCATAGTAGCCCTCGATGCCGCGGGCCTCGGAAGAGTAGTCGAGCAGCCTCGTCTGAGCATCGACAAGCTTTTGCAGTTCGCGGCGAGCAGAAAGGCGCTCAAAGCTGATGTCCGGCGGCAGGCTCAGCTCCGGAAGAGCAAAGCCAGGGGAACTGGGATCACGCAACACGAAGAAGGGATCATGCTGCTTGCCGAGGAAGCTGCCCCTCTGGCCAGGGGTGAAGGAACCATCGCTGACCGTCCAGGGCAGGCTTACCGAAGTTGGCAGTTCGCCGCGCGCCGGAGCCAGACGATCCACCACGCTGGCATAGGCAGGAAACAGATCTGGCGTCTCCTTCAGCCGCTGGTCATCACTTGGCGGCGCATGACCGCTCAGCGCGTAGTAGCCGGCGCTGTTGTGATTCTTCATCGTGTGATGCATGGACCGGATGAGGGTCACCTTGTCCATGATCTTGGCCGTCTTGGGCAGACGGTCGGAGACGAAAATGCCATCTGCACTGGATGCGATCGGCTTGTGGAAGCCGCGGATGCCTTCCGGAGCATGGGGCTTGAGGTCGAAGGTCTCGAGATGACTCGGCCCACCCCACTGGAAGAGAAACACCACCGATTTCGCCCGGGCAATCAGCCTGTCAGCCCCAGCGGCGGCCTCGCTGGCACGCAGCAACCGCGGCAGAGTGAGCCCAAACATGCCCAGCCCTCCTGCCGTCAGCAAACGACGGCGAGACCAAGGCGCAGGAGAACAGGAGCCAACATCAGCAATGGGGGGCATGGCGTGGAGCTAACGCAGCACAGGTGAAGAGCCTTGCGGCGAGGTGTTGCCAGCACGCTCACTTCCCAACTGCCCGCGAATGCAGGACGCTTTTCACCAGGCGCAGCATGTCCGCCGGCTCATAGGGCTTGGGCAGCACGGCCGCAAAGCCATAGCTGGCAGGCTTCGCCATCACAGGATCATCACTGTAGCCGGAGGAGACGATCGCGAGAACCTCGGGGTCGAACTGGCGCAGCTTTTCCATGGTGCGCACGCCTCCCATGCCATTCGGAATGCTCAGATCGAGAATGACCAGATCGAAGGGCCGGCCGTTTTGCTTGGCTTCCTGGTAGGCGCGCACCGTCTCGCTGCCTTCGGCCGTTTCGGTGACCTCGTAGCTCTGGCTGGTGAGATTGCGCACGATCAGGGCACGCACGAGCGGATCATCCTCCAGGACCAGGATGCGGGTCGTGACTGCCTGCGGGGCGGTTTCAAAGGCGCGGCTGAGGCCAAGCGCATCCACCTCCTCGCCATCGGCATCCACCGGCAGGTAAACCGTCACACTGGTGCCCTTGCCCACTTCGCTGCGCACGGAAATCGAGCCGCCATGCGCCTTGGCGATGCTTTCGCAGACGGTGAGGCCCAGCCCGGTCGCGTTCTCAGCCTTTCGGGTGCTGAAGTAAGGCTCAAAGATGTGCGCCAGGTTGTCCTGCGGAATGCCTTCACCCGCATCAGACACCTCAACGACGATGCCCGAGGTGACATTGGCATCCTCAGCCGTGACTTCATGCGGGTAGCTGGCGCCTGGATCGTGGGGCTGGCAACGGATGGTGATGAGGCCTCCTTCCGGCTGCGCCTGCTCGGCATTGCGGACCAGATTGCCCAGCAGACGACGGATCTGGGCCGGATCCAGCGCCAGGGTGGGCAGCTTGGGCGAGATCTCGAGACGGTATTCGATCCTCGGAGCCCGGCTGTGATGCTGGAAGAACTGCTCAATGAGCTCACCCGGCTGTGTGGGGCGTTTGATTGGGGCACCACCGCGGGCGAAAGTAAGCAACTGCTGCACCAGCCCCTGGGCCTGAAGCGTGGCCTGCTTGGCCGTGTGTATTTCCGGCAGCTGGATGACGGTGCGCAAACGCATCTCTGCCAGGGAAAGATTGCCCAGCAGGACGGTCAGCAGGTTGTTGAATTCATGCGCGAAGCCGCGGGCCAGAAGTCCCAGGGACTCCAGACGATCGAGGCGGCTACGACGTTCCGCCTCCTCTCGCTTCGATGTGATGTCTTGAAGCAGCAGCAGCAGACCCTCCGCAAAGGGGTAGCCGCGGAGCTCGATCCAGATCTGCTTCTCCTCCAGGTAAATCTCCCGGTTCACCACCTCACGATGCAGCATGGCATGGCTGAGGGAGCCATAATGCTCCTCGCGCGTGGCTGCGGGCAGCAGATCCCACCATTGAGTCCCAGCCAGCTTCTCCGAAGCCCGGCCCAGGAGCTGCTGGGCGCTGGCGTTGGCGTAAGTGATCCTCCAGCGGCCATCCAAGGCCAGCAGAGGATCCGAAATGCTTTCCACCACATCCACCAGCGGGGCCTGGGCAGACGTTGAAGCTGTGGCGGCAGATGCCAGGGAGGGAGACACGATGCTTTCCTGCGGCACCGGCAGCGCCCGAAAAAGAATCACCACGCCTGTGAGCTGCCCGCTTTGATCACGCAGAGGTGTGGAACGGTCCTGCACAGGCACCCGACGGCCTTCCCGGGTGGTAAGCCAGACGGTGCGCTCCTGGGCTGGTTGCGACGGAGTAGCCAGCTCCACCATCGCGGGTTCTCCGCCGGAATGGTAGATGCGGAAAACCTCATGCAACGAACGCCCAACGCTCTCCTGCTGTCCCCAGCCGGTAATGCCTGCCGCAGCAGGATTGCTGAAGACGATCACACCCGCCAGATCAGCCACGATCACACCATCGGCCAAGCTTTCGAAAGTCTCCAGGTAGCTTTGCTCGCTGCGCCGCCGCGCCAACTCCTCCTGCACACGGCTCGCAGCCACCTCCACGGTCAGCCGGAGTTCATCATGGCTGAAGGGCTTCAGCAAGTAGCCCTGGGGATGGGTCCCTCGAGCACGGTTCACCGTCTCCAGATCGGCGCAGGCAGTGACATACACGATGGCCACGGGCCCGCGCTGCTGCAGCAGCCGGGCAGTCTCGATGCCGTCCCGAGGGCCTTCAATATGCACATCCATGAGCACGAGATCGGGCCGCAGGTCATCGTAGAGACGCAGCGCCTCCTCAGATGAAGCGCAGGTGCCCACAACTCGGTAGCCGAGCTCGTTGAGAAACGCGGCCATGTCGCAGCCTACGAGGCCTTCGTTCTCGACGATGAGGATGCGGAGACGGTCAAAACCGGTCATTGGGATATTCGTAAAGCCAAACTAGCTCTAAATATCAGACAAGGCTATAGAAAACGATATTTATTTAGAACCTTTAAAGAATTCTCGCCATCAACAGCGTCTTACGACTTTGAGAGTTCCCGAGAATGGATGAATCATGGGCGCTGAATGGATTCGCACGTTGGAGAGATTGACCTTCCACGTCCTGAAAGGTCACGATCACCCCCATCCCTCATGCCCTCGCCACTTTCACCTCAGCTCTCCTTCGTCGGCCAGCGTCTGGCAGGCCCCAGTGGTATTCAGGAACTCATGGATGACTGTGGAGAGGCCCTGACTTTGAATCCTGACATGCGGATGCTGGGCGGCGGTCAGCCGGCAGCCATCCCTGAAGTGCAGTCCCTGTGGCGGCAGCGGATGGCGGAGATGATCACAGAGGGCTCCTCAATGGACAGGACGCTCTTGAATTACGATCCTCCCGCAGGAAATCCGGCCTTCCGCGAGGCCATGGCAGGCTTTCTGAAGCGGGAATGCGGCTGGGCGGTCAGCCGCGACAACATCGCCGTGGTGCCAAGCAGCCAGACGGGCTTCTTCCTGCTCTTCAACATTCTCGCCGGGGATTCACCCACGGGCAAAAAGCGGATCCTCTTCCCTCTGCTGCCGGAATACATCGGCTATGCCAACCAGGCGCTTTGCGAAGGACAGTTCACCGCCGTACTGCCGCGCATTGAGGAGCTCGGGCCGCACGAAATCAAATACCACATCGACTTCGACCGCCTCCGGGTGACACCGGACATCGCAGCAATGTGTCTTTCCTGCCCAACCAATCCGACAGGCAACGTCATCACACCGGATGAATTCGAGCGTCTGAAGTCGCTGGCGAATCACCATGGCATCCCGCTGATGATCGACAATGCCTACGGCCATCCTTTCCCCGGAGTTCTGCATGGGGCCTGGCGTCCCCAGTGGGAGCCAGGCATGATTTTCAGCATCAGCCTGAGCAAGGTGGGCCTGCCTGGAGTGCGCAATGCCGTCATTGTGGCCGATCCGGCGATCATCAAAGGCCTCTCCAACATGAATGCCATCGTCTCCCTGGCGAACGGCAACGTGGGGCAGGCCATCGTCACACCGCTTTTGGGCGGCGACCGTCTGCTGCGCCTGGGTCGTGAAGTGATCCGCCCCTTCTACCAGCAGCGTTCCGATTTCGCCAAAAGCATCCTGGCTCAAGCCCTGGGCGAGGATGTACCCTGGGCGCTTCATGCGCAGGAAGGAGCCTTCTTCCTCTGGCTGTGGCTGAAGAACCTGCCGATCCCGGCGGCCGAACTCTATCGCCGTCTGAAGGCCCGCAAGGTGCTCGTGATTCCCGGCCACTACTTCGCCTACGGCCTCGACCAGGAGTGGCGGCACCCGCACGAATGCCTGCGCCTGACCTACTCGCAGCCTCAAAACGTGGTTCAGGAAGGTCTCGAAATCCTCGCCGAGGAAGTGAAAGCCGCCTTTCGCGGCCGTTGATGAACCCTTGGCGGGTCTCGCCAGAGCTGCTCCACCTCTCAACTTCGCCTCATGCGCCACCTGTCCGCCTCTGAACTCCGCTCCCGCTTTTTGAGCACGCTGGCGCCGGACAGCCAGTTCTACCGGATGTTTGACCACCTGCCGGGCATCTCCTTCTTTGCCAAAAACCGGCACTTCAAGCTGATGTGTGCCAACCAGCACTTCATTCAGACGATGGGCTTCAAGCATGAGGACGAACTGATCGGCAAGGAGGACTTCGACCTCTTCCCCCGTCGCCTGGCGGAAAACTTCCGCAGGGATGACGAGGAGATCTTTCGCACGGGAGAGCCGAAGCTGAACATTGTGGAGCTGTTCTTCAATCCACAGGGCATTCCCGACTGGTTCATCACCAACAAGCTGCCCCTGCGGGACAAAAAAGGCCGCCTTGTCGGCATCATGGGCAGCACGCAGAGCTATGGCCAGGCGATGACCATCGTCCACGCCAGCCAGCACATCGAAAAGGCGCTGGCCTACATCCGCGAGCATTTCCGCACCCGGCTCAGCGTGGAAGACCTGGCCGAGCAGGTGCACCTCAGCCCACGGCAGCTGCACCGGAAGTTTGTCGAGACCTTCGGCTGCAGCCCGCAGACCTTCATCATGAAGCTGCGCATCCAGGCCGCCTGCGAGGCGCTGCAACACGAGGATGCCCAGATCAGCCAGGTGGCCACGGACCTTGGCTTTTACGACCAGAGCGGCTTCACCCAGCACTTCCACAAGCACATGGGGCTCACCCCCTTCAAATACCAGCGGCAGTTCCGTCTGGTGCGGCGCTGAGCCCGGGCGCGGCTTCCTGCTGATTTGGCCTGCCGGGCGGGTTGACGCGCCTTCGGCTGGCGGCATTCTAGGCCGCCCCTGAACTTTTCATCCCGCATGATCTCCCCGCGCTTCTCCGCGTCCCTCGTCCTGAGCCTTTGCGCCGCCTGGCAGCTTCACTCCAATGCCCAGGACCTGACGCCCGAGCAGGTCACCGATTTTGCCTCCCTGGAAAAGCTGGCCGCGCAGCTCGCCCAGAAACCCTACCAGGCCCCGAGCCAGCAGCTCGACCCCTTCTTTGAAGGCCTCAAGTACGACGGGCATCGCCAGATCCGCTTCCGTCGGGACAAGGCGCTCTTCACGGAGGCCGGTGATGTCTATCGCGTGGAGTTTTTTCACCCAGGCTGGATGTTCAAGAAGCCGGTTCAGTTCTTCTCCTTGAATGCAGCCAAGACCGCCCGCGTGCCTTTTGACCAGGGCCTGTTCGACTACGGCGAACTCAAGCTGCCTGAAAAGATCCTCGCACCAGCGGGTTATGCTGGCTTCCGTGTCCTCGCACCAGATTCGATGCTGAAGAAGCCCTTCGAATTTCTGGTGTTCATGGGTGCCAGCTACTTTCGCGCAGTGACTACGGAACTTGGGTATGGCATCAGCGCGCGCGGCGTGGCCGTGAACACCATCGGCGGCAAGCCGGAGGAGTTTCCCGACTTCACCCACTTCTGGTTCGCCCCACCCAAGCCTGGAGACAAGTTCTTCAAGGTGCTGGCGCTGCTCAACGGCCCCAGCATCACGGGCGCCTACCAGTTTGACGTGATGCCCGGCAAGACCACGGAAACCCTGGTGAAGGCTACCCTGCACCTCCGGCAAAAGGTCGAAATGCTCGGGATCGCCCCCTTCTCCAGCATGTTCTGGTTCGGTGAAAACAGCCACCCGAAGCCCTATGACTTCCGCCCCGAGGTGCATGACAGCGACGGGCTTCAGATCGAAATCGAAGGAGGGCCCAGCATCTGGCGCCCGCTGGATGTCAGCCGCGACCTCCGCCTCAGCATTCTCGAAACCGACCGGCTCAAAGGCTTCGGCCTGGCCGAGCGTGACCGTGACTTCAACAACTTCCAGGACCTCGAAGCCGTGTATCACCGCCGCCCGGCCGTGTGGGTGGAGCCTAAGAGCGGATTCGGCAAGGGCAGCGTGGTGCTGGTCGAGCTCTCCACCGGAGAAGAAACCTGGGACAACATCGTGGCCATGTGGAAGCCGGCCACCCTGCCTGCCACACCGCAGGAACCGCTCAAGTTTGAATACCGCCTAGCCTGGCTAGAAGAGCATCTGCCCGGCCTCCTGGCCAAGGTCATCTCCACCCGCCGCGGCTTTGTGATGGACAGCGACGACCACCTTTATGTGATCGACTTCACCAAGGATGCCATCGCCAAAGACAAGCCAGCGGAGTGGGTACCTGACATTGATGTGACTATCAGCAGCGGAGACGCCAAGGTGCTGGATAAGCGGGTGATGCGCAGCAGCGAGACCGGAGGCTGGCGCGCTTTCTTCAAGCTGGATGTGCCCGAGAAAACCAACCTGATCGAGATGACCTGCGACCTCAAAGATGGTGACAAGCCCATCTCGGAGCGCTGGATGTATCAGTGGCGCCGCTAAAGGTGGCTCAAGAAGCCTCCAAATCGGAATCTTCCGTCTTCTTCACGGGCCTGCTGGTGCCGGAACCCGGCATGGCGGTGAAAAGGAAGTAGCGCGGAGAATTCAGCAGGTCTCCCACCTCACGCGTGGCAGCACGGTGCAGGTAGCCCTCCAGCTTTTCCTGAGCACTCGGCCATTTGGCCAGATGCTTCGCCAGGAACTTCCGCAGCCCGGCATTGGCACGCATCTCCACCGACAAGGTGCCCAGGTTCAGCAGCAGAATCGCCAGACACAATGCCAGGAGGCCGATGAGGGCCAGACGGGCCGGAAAACGCAGCAGCACCATGCCACCGACAGCAAGCACGGCGGCCAGGGTCGGCACATATCGGTTCAGCTTGATCACTGACTGCCGCCATTTGAGCTCGTCCAAGGCCTCTCCTTCCTGCGCCGCATGCCCCGCCTCATGCAGGGCCAGCGTCCAGGCGGCCATGGTGGTGCCTTCAAACACCTCACGGCTGAAGAAGAGGCGCTTGCGGGCCGGGTCGTAATAGTTGGTCACCACACCTTCGTGCGGCAAAATCTCCACATCATTCACTCCCTCAAAGTTCAGGAAAAGGCGCGCCATCTCCGCCCCCGTGTGCGCCGTCGGCACGCGCTCACGCGAGCCCTGCTGCCACATTTCGGCAAAGCGGCCAGACGCCCAGCGGCAGATGCCAAGGCACAGGAGAAAAAGAAGGATGGGAATCGCAAGCATGAGGAGATCAGGTCCAGGTGCCAGGCCGGAGGAAGCCGATCGGCAGACTGCCGGAGTTGACGTTGTAAAAGTTGGCGATGTTCGGCAGCACGTAGCTCATGTCCGCGGCGGGCACCCCGAACCAGCGCAGCAGTTCGGCAAAGAGCTGGTCCACGCTGGTCGTGGGAATCATACGGCCGCCGTAGCCGGTATCATCACTGCTTTCCAAGGTCAGGTCTGGAAAGGTTCCATAGACGCGGCCACCCTGAACCGGGCCACCCATCAGCAGGGTGTTTCCTCCCCAGGCATGGTCCGTGCCGCGACCATTGCTGCGCAAAGTGCGCCCGAAGTCGGAAGCCGTGAAAGTGATCACCGAGTCTGCCACACCGAGGGTTTCCAGGGCACGCTGGAAGGCAAAAAGAGCATCATCCATGACCGCCAGCATCTCCGCCTGCGATTCCAGCAACTCTCCGTGATGATCCCATCCCGGATGACTGATGAAGATCGTCTGCCGGCGCAGGCCAAGCTGCTCGCGCAGGGCGATCATCTTGGCGGCGGCGAGGAAATTGTCACCCACCCAGTTGTCGGCGGGGAAAAAGCCCCGGATGGCGCTGTCATTGAAGTTGTTGAACTGCTGCAGGAAGAACTCCTGCAGTTCCACGCTGTTCTTGGTGAGCTGCGCATAGGCCTGCTGGAGAAGGCTCGCATAGTTCTGCTCGATGATCCCCTTGTGCGCCAGATGCATCGCATGCAGCGGATGCCCGGCCTCAGCCCCGATGAGGCGCAGCGCACCAGAATTCGTCACCACAAACTGCGTCGTGCTGTTGCCGACCTGAAACAGGTTGTTTCCCGCCAGCGAGATGTTCATCGCGATGCTCGTGGCCGCATTCACCGAGCTGTGCAGCACATCCGCCGCCCGCCCGCCCCAGCCGCTAAGCTGCGACATGCCCTGAGGCACGGAGGTCTGCCACTGGTCCACCTGATCGCTGTGAGAATAAAGGGCGCGTGGCAGTGGTGCCGTTTCCGCCAGATACTGCGCCTTGGACACCGGCTGGATCAGGGTGCCGACATTGCTCAGGATGGCGGCACGACGTTTGGCGGTGTCGCCGCCCAGGCCGTTGAAGAGCTCCTGCAATCCATCGCAGCTCCAATGCATGCCGTAGAGCTGCCCATCACCTCCGTCCTGGTTCAAGGCGCGCAGATTCTGACTGGAATCGGTCGGATGAGTGACTGGCAGTGCGAGATTGCCACGTGTGGCCGAATAAGTGGCATGACGCGCAGAATCACGCGGCACCAGCCAGTTGAAGCTGTCCATGCCGCCATGCAAGAACAGGCAGACAAGCGTCTTGCGGTCGGTACCAGCACCTTGCGCGGCAGCATTGCCCGCCAGACGCAGGTTCAGCAGGGTGTTCAGCATGGAGACACTGCCCAGCGCCGAGCAGGCGCTCTGCCCGAGAAACCGGCGGCGGGAGGTGGGAGGATTCAACATGCTCCGAAACATTCCTCATCCTGCCCGTTCAGCCAGCACAAGTCTCTCTGAAACCCTCCGCGGATGACGGTTGACCCAGTCTCAAGTGCATGAAGAGGAACGGAGCACGACAGGCCTCACGTCCTGCCACGTTTTGATCCAGCCACCCACCATGCTCCAACCCACCTTTTTCCTCCTTCTGGCCGCGCTGATCAGCAGTGCCGCTTTTGCCGAACCTGCCAAAATCCGTCTCTGGCCTGAAGGCGCGCCAGGCGCCAAGGGGCAGGAGGACAAGGACCAGCCCTTCATCCTGGCCTGGCCGGCCCCCAAGGAAAAGGCGAACGGCGCAGCCTTTGTGGTCTGCCCGGGAGGTGGCTACGCCGGACTGGCTGCGGACCATGAAGGCACCCAGGTGGCCAAATGGTTCAACGGCCTCGGCGTCTCCGCCTTTGTGCTGCACTACCGCCTCGGCAGCCAGGGCTATCACTACCCAATCCAGCTCATGGATGTCCAGCGTGCCATCCGGCATGTGCGTGCCAATGCAGGCCAGTATGGCATCGACCCGGACCGGATCGGCATCATTGGCTTCTCCGCGGGAGGCCACCTCACCTCGATGGCGGCCACCATGTTCGATGAAAAGCCCGCAGGCATGACCCAGGACGCCGTGGATCAGGTGAGTGCGCGTCCCAACGTGGCTGCGCCGACCTATCCCGTGATCTCGATGATCGAAAAATTCGGACACACGGGTTCACGGAAAAACCTTCTCGGGCCGAACGACAGCGATGAACTGGCGGCGCAGGTCAGCACGGAGCGCCGGGTGACTCCGCAGACGCCGCCCATCTTCCTGTTTCAGACGGACGAGGACACGGTGGTGCCTGCGGAGAATGCCGTGGCCTTCTACCTCGCCTGCCGCAAGCACGGCGTGCCCGCCGAGTTGCACAGCTACCGGCCAGGCCCGCACGGCGTGGGCCTTTTTCTCGGCGATCCCGTGCTGGGCAGCTGGAGCGGGCATCTGCGGGACTGGCTGCGCAACCAGGGCTTCCTGAAGCCATCCAAGCGCACCGCCGTCAGCGGCAAGCTCAACGTCAACGGCAAGCCAGTGAGCTGGGGCAGCATCGTTTTCACTCCTGAGGATCCGAGCGCTCCTGTGGCCTGCGCCCGGGTGATGCGCGGCCAGTTCAAGCTGGATGCTGCCAGCGGCCCGGTGGTGGGGAAAGTTCACCTCACCGTCAGCTACAGCGCGGCCGACGTGCCCGGCCTGGACACTCCCGATGGCACCGCAACCACGCAGGAGCAGAAGCCTAGCACAGGCCCATGGAGCCTCGACATCGTCGAAAACCAGACCGCCCTGAGCCTGGAAATCCAGCGCTGAGACATCGCCCCAAAAGACCTCCAAGAGCCAGCGTGACAGCCCGGCTTCCTGGCGTAGAATCCGCGCTTCATGGCTCTCCTCCGCGTCGAAAACCTTCAAGTTCACTTCCCGATCCGTTCCGGCTTGGGCAAAAGGGATGTCGTGAAGGCGGTGGATGGGGTGAGCTTTGACATCCAGCCCGGCAAAACCCTCGGCTTGGTGGGCGAGAGCGGCAGCGGCAAGTCCACGGTCTCGCGTGCCCTGCTGAAGCTGATCCAGCCCACGGGAGGAAAAGCCTTTTACCGCGATCAGGAGATCCTCTCCCTGCCTGAAGCATCCTTCCGCCCCCTGCGGAAGGAAATGCAGATGGTTTTTCAGGACCCGATCGGCTCCCTGAATCCGCGCATGACCATTGAATCCATCCTGGCCGAGCCTCAGGAGATTCATTTCAAGGACCGCAACCGTTCACAACGTCGGCAGGCGTCTGCCGCCCTGCTGCACAAGGTGGGCCTGCCCGAAGATGCCCTGGCCCGCTACCCTCATGAATTCAGCGGTGGCCAGAGGCAGCGAATCGGCATTGCCCGGGCGCTCGCCGTGCAGCCTCAATTCCTGATCTGTGACGAGCCCGTAAGTGCGCTCGATGTCAGCGTGCAGGCCTCGATCCTGAACCTCCTGAAGGACCTGCAGGCCGAATTCAGCCTCACCTACCTCTTCATCGCGCACGACCTGGCGGTGGTCAGGCACATGAGTGACGACATCATTGTGATGAATCGTGGCGTCGTGGTTGAGCACGGCCCCTCGGATGAGGTCTGTGAACGGCCGAAGCATGACTACACCCGCAAGCTGCTGGACTCCATCCCAGCCATCTAGCCCCTTCCGCCCCAATGACCCCGCTGTTTAAAAAGTTCCTCGGCATCAACTGGATCCTCATGCTCACCATGGCGGGCCTGCTGACCTTCGGGGTCTATGCCATTTTCAATGCCTCCTCGTTTCGGGAGGCCTCGGACCTGGCCATCAAGTGGCGCCAGCAGATCACCTGGGTCGGGATGGGCATCCCCTTCCTCTTTGGCGCGGCCCTGATTGACTACAAATGGGTGCGCTGGGCCTGCTGGCCCATGTATCTCGCCGGCATCGGCGGCCTCGTTTACCTTCATTTGTTCGGCATCGAGATCAACGGGAACAAGAACTGGGTGAACGTCGGCGGCCTCTCCATGCAGCCCTCGCAGTTTGCCATCATGGCAGGCATCATCCTGCTCGCCGTCGTCTTTGGTGAGCTGCCGCGAATCTGGCCGGTCTTCCGGCGCCCTTGGCTGCGCATCCTGGTGGGCGGCCTGCTGGCCGGTGTGCCCCGGAAGCGGGAAGTCTCCGCGGCCGTGGCGCT
>CALDGV010000633.1 GCA_937941745.1 uncultured Prosthecobacter sp.
GCGAATACGAGCACAACTGGGAAACCAGCGTGCCCGAGATCACCCAGTGCCTCGACTTCGTGCGCAACTGGAAGCCGGCGAAGTAAGTACTGAATGGCCGCTCAATGAATCGGGGAGGTTGACAGGCTTTGCCTGGACCTCCCCGACACGGAAATTGAACTCCAACCAAGCCTGCGGATGACCTCCGCAGGCTTTTTTATGCGGCGTAGAAGCTGGCAATCTTCTCATTCACCGACCGCAGACGACGGGCGATGGTCTTGCCAATCCCAATCAGCAGCCAGGCGGCAGCCTGAGGGTATTCATTGATGTAGGACTCCAGGCTCTTCGAATCAATGCGCCAGACCTGGCTGAACTCCACTGCTGTGACCGTGGCGCTGGCGGCGGAAGGATCGAGCAGATTGATCTCGCCGACGGTTTCGCCAGTGCCCACGCTGCCGAGCAGCACTTTGTGCCCGCCACGCATGGCAGTGGCGTGCAGCTTGCCGCTGATGACAAAATAAAGGCTGGTCTGAACGCTGCCTTCTTCAATCAGGTGAGTGCCGGGCTGCACAGGCTTGAACTCACCATAGCCGCTGAGGATGTCACGATCCTCATCACCGAGGGGTTCCATGATGCCAAGGGCGGGGATTTGGGGGGTGGAGAAGTCAGCGCTCATATTTTTTCGGAAGAAGGCGGGGTTTTAAGGGAACGTCCGAGGATTGGCAAGCTTGGCGGAATCATCCCCGAAAAGTTTCCCTGAGGGAGCAGCGCCCGACTTCCACAGGCAGTTCATCAGTTCCTCAATTTGCGGGCACGGTCGGTGTAAAAGGTCATCTGCATGCTCAAGTTCTCTTTCGAACCGACCGGCAGGCCGACCAGCGGCACGGGCAGTTTGAACTTGAAGTCAGGGTGGGGGAGGAACTCACGATCCAGCGCCAGCATGGGTCCGCGGAAGATCAGGTCAGGCCATTCGCGATACGGGCCGTCAAAAGCCTCATGCAGGTGATTGAGCCGGGCGCTCAACGGCGAAACAACCACCCCGGCCACGGAACTGCCGGAAGCCTCTGCCCTGGCACTCATGAGATCAAAATCATCTCGCTTGGCCGGAATCCAGGCCGCAGGCACGTCGGCATACCAGGCAACGAACCAGGGCGCATCCGCAAAAACCATCTCCTGAGGTTCGAGCAGCCGCCGGATCACCGTGACGCGGTCGGGCGCATAAGGTGGCCAGTGGGGCATGACCCTGGACCTCAAGACCAGCCCTGTCTTGATTTTGGCTGGCAGTTCAGCAACCATGGGCAGGGCAGAAAGCGCCACAGCGATCCAGACAATGGCCTGCCTTCCCAACAAGCTGCCACCGCCAGCGTGAAAACGCCCCCACAGAATCACCAGCATGGCTCCACCAAAAACGGCCATCAACGGCGCCAGAATGATGTACAGAGCATTGTCGTCCTGGGTCTTGTCAGGCAGACCCAGCATCCCCATGCCCAGCGCCGTGGTGGCAAACATGATGGCGACCATCAGGCAGGAACGGGCGGCCTCGGGCCGTCGAAACCGGTGCAGCAAGGCCGGAAAAAACATCATCGCAGGCACGATGAAGCCCAGATAGGCCAGCCCCTGGCCCATTTGATTCCTCCAGTTCACCGCCACCTTGCGCAGCAAGTCATCCATCTGCACCGGCTGGCTGGTGGTGGAAAATGCCCGCTGAAGCACATCTGGCTCCAAGGTTGATAAATGAGCCTGAAAGAGTGTCTTGGCACCCCCAAGCGGGTCGCCAGAAGCCCGAAACAACCACCAGCCCCAGGCGGCCAAAGCCAGAACAGGCAGGCCAGTGATGACAGCTGCACTGGCCCGGCGTCCAGGCAGGGTGATCCAGGCGGAAAGCACCAGCCCAGCTACCATCCAGACCGCCATCCAATGCGTGAGAAGCATGGCCGCAGCGAGCCCCCCTACCGCGGCAGCCTGCCAGAAAATGCCCAGTTTCTCCTCCACCCGCTGATGTGCCGAAACCATGAAACGGAAGCTGAGCGCCACCAAAGGCAGGAGCAGAGCCACCGGGCTTCCGCTTACCGAGAGCTGCCACAAAAGTTCCGAAGCCATCAGACAGAGCACCACCAGCGCAGCCACCCCCTCGTCAAACAACCGGACCGCCGAACCATGAATCCACCCAAGAGCCAGGAGGCATCCGATCACGCCAACACAGGCAATCACACGGTCCAGAAGATAAATGGAACCTCCCTTCACCGGATCAAAGGTCTGGTGCCGCTCCAGAATCTTGAACAAGGGCGCCCATAAAAGAGGCTGGGCGGGCGGCTGCACGATTTCAGGCATTGCCGCAGGAGATGCCTCTCTGGCAGAGGCCTCCAAGCGAGCCCAGGCATATGGGCGGATGACTTTGGTCTGCCATCCATGACCTCGGGCGACTTCCCGCGCCAGCTGAGCCTGCTCCATGCCTGCAGGACTGCTCACCCCTTGGAAAGTGACAAAAACATGGACCAAAGCCAGCACGGCTGCAGCACCATAAACCACCCCCCGCAGCAACAAATGGCTGGGCACGCTGGAAATGGACGGCTGGGAGGGCATGAATAGCGATCACCTTGCCGTGCTTTTCAGACCTTGAAAAGCACCGTGTTCAGGCCCACCCCGGGGGGCTGGATTTCCGTTTGCCATCCCCCAGGAAGCACGTCACTATCCGCGCCCTTTTCCCGCCCCCTTGGGCAGGAATTTGTTAACTCAACCACCGCCTCATCCACGAGCCATGCCCGCGAAAAAGAAACCTGCGCCCAAAGCTCCGGCCAAACCCGCGAAGAAAGCTGCCGCCAAGCCGGCCAAGGCAGCAAAACCTGCGCCCAAGCCAAAGGCACCTCTCAAAAAGGCGGTGAAACCTTCCCCCAAGAAACCCGCTCCCGTGAAGAAATCTCCAGCCAAGAAGCCGGCTCCTGCCCCAAAGGCAGCACCCGCAAAAAAAGCGCCTCCGGCTAAGAAGCCCGCCCCGCAAAAGGCTCCGGCCAAGCCCGCTCCGAAAAAGGCAGAGGCCAGCCCCAATAAGGCTGCCCCAGCGCCCAAAAAAGCCGCACCTGCGAAAAAGGCTGCCGCCCCAGTCAAAAAGGCCGCTCCAGCACCTGCCAAGGCTGCAACACCAGCTCCCAAGAGCACCACGCCGCCTGCCACCACCAAAAAAAGCGCAGCTCCAGCAGCAGCCCCCAAGGCTGCTGCCCCAGCGAAAAGCCAGGCCGCTAAGGTGAATGTGAAACGCACGGCCAACCTGATCGATGAAGGCATCACGCTGGAAGCCCCCCCGAAGAAGCCCGTCCTGCCCGCGGCCTTCTTGAAAAAGCAGAAGCAGCGCCTGGTCGAACTCCGGGATGTTTACCTCAATGCTGCCGAAGGAGTCACCAATGAAAACCTGCGTAACACGGAAGGCAGCGAATCCGCCTTCGGCATGCATCAAGCCGATGCCGGCAGTGACGCCTACGACCGCGACTTCGCCCTCAGCCTGCTGGCGAAAGAACAGGACGCCATCTATGAGATCAATGAAGCCCTCAAGCGCATCGATCAGGGCACCTATGGCATTTGTGAAATGTCAGGCGAACTGATCCCTGAAGAACGCCTCGAAGCCCTGCCTTTCACGCGCTTTACGGTTGGCAGCCAGGCCAAGATCGAGAGCGAACAGCGTGGAGGGCGCTGGACAAGGCCTGTGCGGTCCCTGTTCGGCCTCGACGAGTCTGCAGATTCTGACGATGACGACGATGATGACGACGCCGCCGAAAGCAGCGGTTCTGCCAAGTCGAACCAAGGGGCAAATGAGTCGCTTGACTTCGGAAAAGAATAATCTAGCCTCACGCCCCCAAATTTTATGCCACGCGAAATCATCATCCTCGAATGCACGGAGGCCAAGGCCGAGGGCAAGCCCACGTCCCGCTACGTCAGCACTCGCAACAAGAAGAGCCCCCGCACTCCAGGACGTCTTGAGAAGGTCAAATTCAACCCCTTCCTCAAGCGCCGCACGCTCCATCGCGAGATTCGCTAATCCTCTCTCCAAATCCTCTCATGCAACCGAAGACAACTGAACGCCTGATCTCCCTGCGGAAAAACAACCGCCGCATGCCGCGTCGTCGCGCTGACATCCCGCTCGACAAGCTGACCTACACCAATCCAGACATTCTGGGTCGTTTTCTTACAGAAACAGGCAAGCTCCAGCCACGCCGCGTGACGGGACTTCCAGCTTGGTTGCACCGGAAAGTGACTCGCGAGGTCAAAAGAGCCCGTGCGGTCAACCTTCTGCCTTGAGCACTTACTGACCCAGTGATGGGTTCATAAGTCATTTTCCCGCTGCCGCACTCCTTCGGCAGCGGGTTTTTTTTCTCCCGGTTTCAGCTTCAAAGTCCGCCATGCCCACTCTCAAAGACACCCAGAACGAGCGTGATGACCGACGACTGCCCATTGATCGAGTCGGCGTCAAGGATGTCCGTTTTCCCCTGCGCATTCGCGACCGCGACCAAGCCACCCAGCACACAGTCGCAACGGTCAACATGGCGGTGGATCTCCCCCATCACTTCAAGGGAACGCACATGAGCCGCTTCCTGGAGGTCCTCCACGCGCATGGCAGGGAACTGACCGTGGCCAGCATTGCGGCGATGCCGAAGGAACTCCTCGTCAGGCTGCACGCCCAGAAATCGCATGTGGAAATGCGCTTTCCGTATTTTCGCACCAAGAGGGCACCCGTCACAAAAGCAGAGGGCCTGCTGGACTATGGCGTCATCTTTGAGGTCAACGCAGAAGGAGATCAGATTGACTATGTCGTCACTGTAGAAGTTCCCGTGGCCACTCTCTGCCCGTGCTCCAAGGCTATCAGCGAAAGGGGAGCCCACAACCAACGAGGACTGGTCACTCTCTCCGTGCGCTTTCATCAGCCGATCTGGATCGAGGACCTGATCGAACTCATCGAATCCAGTGCCAGCTGCGAGCTGTACAGCGTGCTGAAGCGTCCAGATGAGAAAGCAGTGACTGAGCGCGCCTACGACACCCCTGTCTTCGTCGAAGACCTTGTCAGAAACGTTGCCTTGAAGGCTGGCGCAAACAAACTCATCAAGTGGTTTCGCGTAGAGGCGGTGAACTACGAATCCATTCACAACCACAACGCCTGGGCAGTTATTGAGCGGGCAGTGCCGCTGCAGCAGTAACATAAGCCAAGGCAGACGAGCCTTTGGAAAGCTCAAACCACCTCCACATCAGCCGAAGCTGACCGCATCGGAGCTTGGCCACGCCTGGAATCCTGCGGCATTTCCGGCTTGCTTCATGAGATTGTTTTTTAGAGCATCCGTTTTGTGTGCACCGTGACGCACATTGATAGGATTCAAACTCAACATATCATGAAAATCCAGTCCATCCTCCTAGTCGCTACAGCAGCCACATCTCTCCTCTGTGCAGACCTCCGCGCTGCTCCGCCCAGCAAGGCAGCCACGGCCGAAAGCACGAAGAAAACGGCCGCAAAATCCAAACAAGATACCTACCCACTTTATGGGAAGGTCGTCGCCATCACTTCACGAACACTGACCGTCAAAAGGAGCGACAACCCCGAGGCACCAGAAGTCAAATTCGGCATCAATTCCAGCACAGAGTACGTCAACGGAGAGAGCCCGGCGACCCTCGAAGCCGTGAAGGTAGGTTCTTGGGTGGGAGGAACCGTCAAAAAGAACAGCTCTGACGGCAATGACGTTCTCCTGAAAGTGAATGTGGGCGTTAAGCAAGCTGCTGCAAAAAAGGCCAAAAAGACAGCACCAAAGAAAAAAGCTTCATAGGTCTCGCCCTCCCTCTGTCCATAACTCGTTAAACCGAACTCTCAGGATCAGCAAGACCTTGAAACAAGGTTCACAATCTTGGGATCCTCACATCGAAAAAAAAGGGCGGGGAGCCATGCTCCCCGCCCTTATAGTTTTCAACAAGAGCAATTTCGCCTGTTGCCAGGATTAGTCTGCGGACATTGTAAAGTCTGAAACCATCACTGCGGCTCCGCTGGCTTGCCCATCGACGCCAACATCCCATACGCCAAAGATCTCTTTGAAAGCAGCTCCTTGGGCCAGTTTGGCAGGCTTTTCAGAAATCATCACGCCATCGATGGTAGCCGACCACGTGGATGCTTCAGCATCATAGGTAATTTCGAAGCGATGAGCTCCACCGCCAGAGGTGACATGCTGGATGGAGGTGTGGCGAGTGCCATCAGATTCGACCAAAGACAATTCGCCACTCCTAGTGTCGAGCCAAAGAGCTCCAAGAGCTTGGTCGTCAGCGCCACCAATCTGCCAGGCAAACTGATCATCTCCCGCACCACCTGATTCCAAACTCATGGTAAAGCTCATGGTCACCGTTTGTGCCCCAGTTCCGGGCACCACAGCTTCATCATTCCAAATGATTTGAGGCTCGTTCGTTGCATTGCTGCCGCTAAAACGAATCACAGCTCCACCAGTGGTTGGCGAAAGTGCATTTGACGTCATCACGCTATTTTCACTGCCGCCAGCCCACTTTTCCGGGCTAACTTTGAGGTTCGGAATTTGAGCTGATGCATTTTCACTTGTTGGAACAACAGGTGCAGGAGCTGTTTGGACAATCATTTCAAAAGGCCCCACATCTTCAAGGCCCGCTCCTGTGAGAGCTTGGGCACCAATATTGATGACAACGTCCTGATCATCTCGATCCGTAACGAAAGTAACAGACTCGGTTACTGCACCGACGACTGCAGATCGGGGGCTTGCCGTATTTGAAAAGCGCTTGACTCCGTCAGGACCGAAGTTGCCAACCCCGTTGTTCGTCTGTTGATATACCCATAGTCCAAGGTCGGCATAACTGAAGTCGGTCGCTACTCCGTTCATGGTGATCGAAACCAACGACCGTTTGGGAACATGCAGCACATAATAAACCTGTGAAAAATATTCAGCATCCGTGTTATCACCCAAAACATAATTGAAACTCCCAGTCAGAATCGTGGCATCAAAGACATCTGGCAGCATTGGATCATCCCAATTAGTATTGAAAGAGTTCATGAACTTTGTTGTCCTTCTGAAAGTCTTGGAGGAATTTACGGTTCCACCGCCGATCGAACTCGCTGATTTGCCTTTGGTCGTCACCGTGATTGGCATCGGAGTATCTGCAGCGATCTTGCTGCCATCCGGAACCGTGATCAACAACGCTGAATTCGCAGGTTCATAGACTGCCGACGCCACTTGTGTCCCAAATTTGACCACCGGCGAATATCCCAGATTCGTGCCAAAAAGGCGGACTTTTTCTCCACCCCTGGCAACGCGAGGATAAAATTCGACCGTCGATTTTCCTGCTACAGGTTCAATCGTCGGTGCAGGAATCGGGTTTACCGTCACTTCGACGGGATTTGATGCCGTTGGCGTGGTGCCGCTAAAATTGTTCGAAACCAAGCAGCGGTAAGTGCCTCCGTTAAGCACCGTCGCTGAAGCGAAGGACAGCTTGTTAGTGGTCTGCCCCGAGACATCAACCCAGCTTCCGCCCAGCTGTTTCTGCCATTTGTACTTCAACGGTGGCGTGCCAGTTGCGACAACGGACGTCTCAATCTTGGTCTCTTCCTGGCCTGAGGCAGCAGGCGGATGTGTGGTGATGGTCGGCGGCCCGCTGACCGTGATGGTGAGAGCATTGCTGGTCACAACGCCACAGCGGTTGCTGACCCGGCAGCTGTACTTGCCACTGTTCACCGCCTGCGCTGGATCGATCATGAGGCTGTTGGTGTCAGCTCCCGAAATGCCAGCACCATTTGAAATAGGCACATTGTTGAAAAGCCACTGATAGACGAGCGGATTGGCCTTGAGCGTGCCAGGCGGCACATCATCAACTGTGCGATTGGTTCCCGAGGCAGTGATCAGCAAGTTCAGCTTGTTGCCGATGATGACGCCTGTTGAGGTGGTGTTCACGCCATCAATCCGTGTCTGCCCGGTGATCTTGGGAGCCTCATCCGCCTGAACATAGAAGATCGGGGAAAGAGCCTCTCCAGGAGTCGCATTCCGGATGGCATTTTTCACAGTGCATTGGTAGTCGCCTTGCTGATTGGCGTTCGAAAGCTTGGACAGGGTCAGCGTTGGAGTCCTGGCGATTGGGTTGGGATTGAAGTTAACGGCTCCAACAGGGCGGTACCTCCACTCATAGGTCAAAGGCGTTGAACCTGTCGCGACCACAGAGAGCTTCACAGAACCTCCCACGGGGCCAAAAACGTCGGTAGGAGCCAGAGGAGCCGTGATGATCGGAGGTGAGATGATCGTGATCGCTGCCGTCGAACTGGTCAAAGTGCCGACTTCATTTCGGATCGTCACCTTGTAAGTTCCACGATCGCTCCACTGCACCGGATTGAAGACCAGCGTGCTCGCAATCGCACCAGGAATCGGCTTGTTGTCCTTGAACCATTGATACTGGCGTGTGCCAGGGTTGCCAGAGTCGTCCATGATGACACTCAAGGTATGCGCTGGGAAGGGACCCGCCCCCGTAATGTTCAAAGTGGCCTTCTGGGGCTGCGTGGTGATCTTGGGTTTCCGAATCACTACGACGGCAGAGGGATCGCTGACCGTAACTGTTGCAGGAGTCAGCATCGGCCCTTCATTGAACGGGTTGGCTTTACCTCCGAAATTGTCAGAGAACTCGTTGACGATCTGGACCAAGTAAGTGCCAGGCCCTTCAGCAACGCCTGCATCCGTGCGATCCGTGCCCTTGATGGTGAGCGTGGGTGAGTTGCTCTTGGGGATGACCACCCCGTTTTTCAGCCAGCGGTAGGTCAGAGGCGTGTTGCCAATCGTTGTCACTTTCAGCGTGCCAGTGGCACCAAAGGTGACAACAGGTGAGGCTGTGGGCTGAACAGTGATGATAGGGGGGTAATTTACTCTCAAAATTGCATCCCTGCTTGTAGCGACCACCGTCGAACTATTCGAAACAACCACCCTGTAGGTTCCAGCTTCGGCGTGGGAGATATTCGAAATGGTCAGCGTATCCGTCAGGGCAGCACTTGGGGGCTTGACATCATAAGGAACATAAACCGCACCATTTTTTTTCTGCCACGTATAAATAAACGGGGGGCTTCCGCCAGACAGGGTCACCGTCAACTGCTTGCTTTCACCTTTTCCGCCCACAGGAATAGGAAGAGAGACTGTAGGATGAATCGAAATGGTCGGACGAACGGCCACTGTCAATGTGGCCGTGTTTGAAGTGGCATCTGTTCCGCCAGCCCCAAGCTCCCTGATATAGACCCTGTAAACGCCGTTATTTGTTGTTTTGACGCTACTAAAAACAAGCTGGTTGCTCGAGCTTTCGGTTCCGACAGCATCCCAGTTGGCTCCATTCTGCTTCTGCCAGAGATAGGAAAGCGTTTTTCCAGCATCACTAGTCGCGGTAACAGACAAAACTGCCTTGGTGTTGTCAGTCGGGGTGATGCTAGCGGGATCGGCGGAAATCACAACAGCCCCAAACGATGAGGCACCCAGTATCGCCAGGCATCCAACGACAGCCTGGATGGTGTTTAGAAGAGCAAATTTCATGGTAGGGGGTGGACTTTTAAGGAAGGGCGATCTTTCCAAACTGAGAATACAATGACAATACAAAAATTTCTTGGAGCGCCTTTTTGCCATCAAGGCCCATCAGCCACTTAGCGAGGAATGCCGCAAACCGGCAGACGGATGCACAGGCATCACAGCACATCCGCCAGGGCCGTCTCCAAAGAGCGGGGGCCTTCTCCACCCAGTTTTTCATCCAGTTCCTCCAGTCGTCGGATCAGGTCCTGAACATGCCCTCGAGGATAGATTCCTCCGGCTTCCTTGCAGAAATGGGTTCGACAGCCAAATGGGCGGTGTTCGTAAATCGTGCAGCGACGGTCAGTTCCGAGCAGGGGACAGGCACCATCAGGATGGGGCTGCAATTTCTTGCGGCCACTGGCCCGCACTCCGCGGGCGGCAAATAAGGCTTCTCCCAAAGTAAGCATGGGAGTACGCCGTGTTTGAAGGAAGTGGCAGCAGCCCGATAGCATCTGACAGGATCTGGGAAGCCGACGGGCTTCAAGTTCCTGATAAACCGACCGCACGATCTCATGCACCGACGAGTCAACTGCCTGACGGGTGGATGACTGCCTTTTGCGCATCATGTCAGCATCTAGAACTCGAATGCCTTATTCAGGCACGATGATTTGATCATCAGGCTGAACCTGAATGTCCACATTGGGATCTCCCAGGCCGGAAGACAGGTTGTGCGTCGTCGCCGCCCTGCCTGGACGAATCAGCTTCACTTTTTTCATGCTGCCAAACGGGGTCGGCCCACCAGCACTCATGATGGCCTGGGATAGCGTCATGCCCTGCTTGTAAGGAATAGCCCCCGGCTTGTTAACCCCTGTAACCGTCACAGACCTCATGGTGGCAGTGCTCTCCCCTCCATCGATTGAAACCACGACCGTCGGGCGTGTGTAAATTTCTTCACTGATGTAGCGCTGTTCAATCGTCCTCTGCAGGGCGGACGGCTTCAAGCCTGCTGCACGCACTGGGCCAATATAAAGCAGGGGAATCGTGCCCTCGTCTGAAATCGTGTAAACTCCCCTGATCTGCTGGATTTCATTGTCGGGAATGCCGCCCACTGAGACGGTGACCCTGTCGCCTTTCTTCAAGGGCAGTTCCCCCCCCTGGCCGCGCACCACAGACAAGGAGCACAGGAATAGCAAAAAAATAATCGAGAACGCTTTCATGGTGTTTTGCTAGAAGAGATCGTGCTGCGGAAGCCGTTTCGGCTGGGAGGCGGCTTCCAGGCCTGCTGCACTTGAATCACGCGCACGGCGACGCCTGCCTGGATTTGCCCCATGATTTACAGCCTGATTGTTGGGGGAATAGTAGGTGTAATAGCTTGTGTAATATTGATACTGCGAGTCGCTGCGAACATCGACATTGTTGAGGATCACCCCGAGAATTTTGCCACCCACGTTTTCAACCGTCTGCTTCACCCTCGCGAGCATGTGACGTGGCAGCTTCCGATGCTGAACCACCAGCAGCGTGAAGTCAGCTTCGTTTGCGAGAACGGATGCATCACTGACACCCAAAATCGGTGGTGAATCGATCAAAACTAGGTCGAACCGGCTTTTGGCGTCCTCAATGAGTTCGCTCATGCGATGTGAATTCAAGACACCCGCACTGTCACTGGGCAGCAGCCCGCTGGGCAGAAAGTATAAATTTTCGACCGGTGTTCTCACAACAACCTCCTCCAGTCGAACGCCTGTCGTCAGGTAGTTCGTGAGTCCTGTGCTGTTGCTCACTTCAAAAAGCCTGTGGAGGCTTGGCCGACGCAGGTCTGCATCAATAAGCAGCACGCTGTAGCCGCCCTGGGCACAGACAGTGGCAAGGTTGCAAAGCGTGGTGGACTTCCCCTCGCCTGCGCCACCGCTGGTTACTGTGATGCAGTTTGCCTGAGGATTGCGACGATTGAACTCAATGTTTGTCCGTAAAATCCTGTAAGCCTCAGCATCCGGATTGAATCCATTGGTTCGATGCAGAACACCCACATTCTTCGGAATCACGGCGAGAACAGGCACCCCCAGAAACTGCTCCACGTCATCCAGGCTTTTCACACTCGTATCCAGATATTCCAAAAAGAAGGCCAGTCCCAGGCCAAATGCCAGCCCCAGCACGCCACCAAGGGCCAGGTTTAGCGGAACATTTGGCTTCGCTGGACGAAGTTCAGGCTCCGCTTTCGCATAAATGGTTGCAGGGGACTTGACCAGTTCGAGGCCCGCTTTCGTCTCGGAATAGCTTTCTTTAAATTTGACCAGAAGCGCCTCAATGTAAGTCACCTCGTCCTTGGCGGTCTTGTATTCATTAAAGGCGGACTGCTGATCCAGCAGATTCTTTTTGGCATCATCACTGAAATTCTGAAGTGCTGTTCTTCGCTTTTGGGCCGCTTCGAGAAGGTTTTTGCGGCCCTTCAAGTGGGATTGCGCTTCCGCAAGAATGATCTCCTTGTATTTGGCGAGCTGGCTGTCCGCAGCCTGCACTTGCGGATGCCGGCGCCCGAGCCCCTGGCTGATCAAGCCTTCGCGAGTAACCTGAAGCTTTTGATACTCGACCATCATGCCAGTAACGCTGGCATTTTCCAACTTCAGGCTGGAGGCCTGCTCCACGAGTTGATCGGGGGTCAGTTTTTCAATTTGTTCAACTTCAGCTGACAAAGCCTGCACTTCCAGATCCGCCTGCAACAGGGCCTGTTCTCGAGATGTGACCATCGCATCCTCGGTTGTCTGAATCGTAGCCCCCGGGGTGATGGATGGGCCTCCGCCAGGCATCCAGTCGCCAACGATCCCTGCCTTCTTCTTCGCCTCCTGCATTTTGAGGCGGGCTTGATCTCTTAGTTGCTCCTGCTCAGAGATCTGCTTGTCCATCCGTTCGAGAGCCTCGCGCTTTTGCCGGGACTCGATCTCGATGCGCTGCGTCATGTAGCTTGTGGCTACTGCGTTCGCCACCTCGGCCGCCACCGCCGGATCAGGGTCATAGTACTCGATGACCACAAAGTCCGATCGAATGCTGGACTGCGTATCCAGGTTGCTTTGCAATTTCGCCAAGGCTGTCTGTCGCGTCGGCAGGGCCCATCGGGCTTGCAAATTCAACTTCTCCACCACTGGGTAGAGAGTCTCAGGCTTTGAGATGCTTTCAAACTCGTTCTTGATGACCACATCACTGGGAGCAACAAACTCATCTGGATTGCGGTTGAAGACTTGAACCTTGCTCGTCAAACGCTCGATCTTCATCTCGACCCTGCCGCGGAACTTCCTCGGCATGATGTACGTGACAATAGCAGCACTCGCGAAGATCAACAGGAACGACAGGCTGATGAGGCCAAATCTCGATCGGAAAACTTGCCAGGCGTCTAGAGCGTGATGGTGGTTTCTAGAGCCCGCGGCATTCATGTAGGCTTCCGATCAAGATGGTTCAAAGGTCATTTTAAAGTCGTCGATCTCCGGACGGAGCAAATTCACAAGGGTTTGAAAGACAACCTAGCTATAAAGACCTCTTTAGAATGAGGCAGTCAACCCTAGAGAAACATTATTGCGCGTAAACTCACGGCTGCTGTTATCGGACTGCAAAATCGAGTAATTATAGGAAGCATCCACCGACAGGTTTTCCAGCACCTGATAGCTGACCCCTGCCGAGAAAAGAACGGAATGTTCAACGACATCTGCGATGACATCACCGCCATCAAAGTCACTGAAGGAATATTGCAGGCCTGTATTGACCGCCAGTTTCTTGGTGATCTGATGGCTAAGGTTAGCTCCGGTGCGCAGGGCATACCTGCTTTCATAGTTGGCCAACTCTGCACCATCAAAGCCCAGAGAACCAAACCACTGAGCCCTCGTTTTTCTGGCAACGGCATAGTTCAGAGCAACCTCGGCATAAGGGGCCACATTCGAAGCCCTTTCCGAATCATAGAACTCAGCACCAGCTCGGAACGACCCCGCAAAACGCTCGCTCCAGGCATAATCCATACCGCCCAAGACGAAGTGAGACTGAAAATCTCGGTCCACGGCATTCGTGTAGGTCGTGTTCCGGAAGCGGTATTCAGCAGTCAGGCTAGCACGCCGAGTGAGTGAATAGGAGAACTGCTGGGCAACCAACTGGGAGAGACGATCCTCGGCCTGTGAGATCAATTCATCTTCATATGCAATGCCATCCACCGTCACAGATGTCGTGGTCGAAAACCGCTGGGACCATGCGTAGCTGACGTTGAAGTTGTTGAAGCCGTAGAGGTACTGTCCACCAAAGGCCGTGGTGGTAGCTCCCTGAGCCAAGTTCGGCTGTGAGGCGTATGTCACGAAGAGGTTGTTACTGATCTTCAACCTCGCGGACAGCTGATGAGAGATATTGAAAGCAACCCTGGAGTTATAAAAGTTGCTATCAAACTGAGCAAGATCGGACAGATAGTGAATGGCTCCGATGTCAGCGCTCAGTTTCCATGGAGTCGTCGGGTCCACTTTAGTGCGAGCCACCCCGACGAACGCATTGAGATACGAGGAGTCAAACCCCTCAATGCCTGGAGTTACCTGATCATACTCCAACGAGTCATAACCCACGCTGACACCTGCACTCCACAACCACGGCTCTTCGGCTGAGAAGTCAGCAGAAAAGTTTTGAATGGCGGACAATCCCTGAGAAAAAGCAAGACCTTTCAGAAAAACCATACAAGCGATGGCGCTTAGTATCTTTCGTTTGCTCATGGCCTCAGTGAAGTTCTCGTGAATAAGCAGTCGAGATTATGGATAGAAAGGCACGAGTTGCGTGGGGGAAACGCACTCACATTCTTCCACTCGCTCTGTATCG
>CALDGV010000634.1 GCA_937941745.1 uncultured Prosthecobacter sp.
AATGCGCATGTTGGCCAGGAAAGGGCTGTCCAGCTTGATGAACAGCACGCGCAGGCCTGAGGCTGGGTAGCCGCTGGGCCACATGGGGGGCTTGTAGGTGGGATCTTTCTGCTCCTCCAGCCAGTAGTCGCCGGTGGTGCTCACTCCGGGGGTGAAGACGTCGATCGTCCGGTAGTCCGATCGTCCCGCCGTGCGTTCACGGTCCATGAAGTGCCAGAGGGAGTTGTCGGGGTTCTGCGGGTTCTGGACGACGTTGAGGTAGCCTTTGAACCGGTCAGCTGCCGGAGTGGCAGAAACGGGCCCCGTGGTGCTCGGCACGCAGGGCAGGTTGGATGGCAGGAGCTTGACGATGCTGCTGCCATTGCCGTTGGTGGAGCCGCAGATGGCTCGGGAATTCAGGCTGTCATGCGACTGGATGTACAGCGACCGCGAGGTGAAAGGCAGCTGCATCGGGCTCGGTGTGGTGAGCGCAAAGAGCGATTGAGGATCCCGGATCACCGTGCGGCCTTCGACGACCCAAAAGGCGTGGTGGTCGGTCGTCGTGGTGTTGATGTCGATCTGTGTGCCGGCGCCGTCAGGCTTCCGGTAGGTGATGAAGAGATCCCCGGCGAGCACAGGAGGGTAGGTCTTGAGGAAGAGGTAGCTGTTGAAGTCATCCACGCCGGTGAGGCTGCCGGGCCGCTTTAACTGTTCCGTGGCCAGGTAGGATACAGCTGGGCGCAGGCCGGTGTAGTTGTAGGGAAACACCGTCGTCATGGTGCCCGCCGTCTTGGTGGAGGTGTAAATGTTCAGGTTGGTCCAGCCATCATGACTGCCCACGCCTCCGTAGCTGCTGCCCAGCGTGCCATTGATGTTTGAGGCCTGCGTGGTGCCTGGGTCGAAGGTCTTCTCCATCGCGCATTGCCAGGCAAACTGGCGGGAGCTTTCCACCGAAAGACGTCGCTGAACGGCAGTCTCCATGTAGCTCACCTGCACACCCCGGGCGCTGATGAGCGAAACCCAGGAGGTCATGAACATGCCAGTGACCAGCATCAGCAGCAGCGCGGCCACCATCAGGGCGCCGGTCTGGCTTTTGCGGGTTCTGGAGGGCGGCAGATGCATGATCAGGGATGGGGGCAGGAGCTTACAGGGCTGGAAACATGGGTGCCGTGAACATGAACGAGGTGCGGCCTCCCATGTGGTTGTAGGCCTGACGTGGATCGATCGGGTTGAGCGTGTTGGCCTGGAGGCCGAGATGGCGCGCGCCTGGGTCAGGCCACCAGATGAAGTAAAAGGGCCGTTCCGCCGCCACCTTGAAACGATCCGTCGTGGTGCCCTCGGCGATGGCCATGCGGGTGCTGCGCTCGAAGGTGATGAAGAGCGGGGTGAATCCATCGGAGGCCCACTCCGTGGGCCTGGCGGGATTGGGCTGGGGAATGGAGGGCGGGTAAAAGACTTCGTAGCCTCCAGCGTAGGCCAGCGGGTAGGTGGACCCGCGCGGATCATCCGTGTAGCGTTTCACACTGGCGTAGAATCCCTGAGGTTCTGATGCTCCTGTGTAACGGATCACGTCGATCTCATAGATGGCGATGACCTTCATGGCCGAGGCGGCTTTGCTGAAGCCGAGGATGAAGATGCTGGCGTTGGGGGAAGGTGCCGTCGCGTTTGTGTTCAGCGGATTGCGGTAGTCCCTGAAGGGCATTGGCGTGACTCCCAGCGCCACGAGGTGCTCACGAAACTTCTGGGGTGTGTCCAGTTCGCCATGCAGCAGCGGGTCGTAAGGGATCGACCAAGGCCGGTAGTTGCTGACATCCTCCCTGGGCAGGCAGAAAACGGCCGTGGCACTGACCACATCGGCATGAAACTGCTCCCGCAATTCCTCAGCCTGGGCCATCATGCCATAGTGAGGCGCTGTGACGACATTGCGGCTCGTGCCCGTCTGCCCCGGGTAGGCAAAGGCAGCCGCTCGTGCGGCTCCCAGCGGCACAGTCACTAAGGTGGCAACCCCTGGCCTGGAACGCACCACCGTGCCATAACCCACCACGATGCTTCCCAGGATCAGGGCGGAGAGTGCAAGCACGGAAACCATCTCCACTGCCGTGAAGGCGTGAGCATGGCTGCGTGCTTCAAATCTCGCCCTTGGGAGGATCATCGTGGTTTCTGGGCATGATTGCCAAAGAGCATCCGCAGCACGGATGCCTCGGGCATGTTGCTGGAGGTTTTGAGCGTGGAATTCCTGGTCGAAGCCGGAGCGGAAGGCTCAGGCGAGGCCAGCAGCACTTCATCAACAGCGACTGCCTTGGAAGGCGGTGGCGTGCTGTCAGCCGGCGAGGTCTGGCCTTCGAAGGCTCTGGCCAGGGCATTCATGCCTTCCATCCGGATGGTGCCCACGCCGCCCTTGGCGCCGCCGTTTCCAGGCATCATGTAGCGCACGCGCGGGGAGACATCGACGTCGATCACAAAGGGCTTCGGCGGCAGGCCGGTGGGCTTTTTCTCCACCCACACCATTTCGATCTGCTTGGGCGTGATGGATTTGACCTTGAGCATCACCTGCTGGTCTGGGAGGACGGGCGGAACCATCTGCCCAGCCTCCAGGCGCAGCCCGCCAAGCATGACACGCATGCCGTTGGGGCCATGGCCGCCACCTTTGGCAGGCATGGAGAGCAGGATGTCGCGCACTCGGTTTTCTTCGGTGTCACCCTCCTTGATCGAATTGTCCACCTGGGCCTCGAACGGGTTGTTCTCCTCCGCTTTAATTAGTTCCGGCGACTTCTCGTCAGGCAGGATGAGCGTGTATTGAACACGCTCCTGGGCCTCTTCGGCGGGTTCGGCTGACTCCTGGGCCGCCAGCATGGCGGCAGAGCTCAGCAGAAGGGTGAAGATGAGTGGGTGCTTCATGATCGAAGGTCAGCTTTTCTTTTTCTTGTCCTTGGCAGGCTCTGCCGAAGCAGCCTGGTCCACGATGGGAGTCTCCATGGTCAGATCGAGCTTGATCTGACGCACCGTGGATCCTCCAGTGATGTTGCAGGCCGTGACACGTGAGAGTGGGAGACGCTTCTCGATGTCTCCAAACCAGTTCATGACCTTCGCGTATTCATCTTCGACGATCAGCTTCGTCTGAACGATCTTGGGGATGAACTTGTCGGCCTTGTTGGTTTTGACGCTGCTGTTGCGTGCGTTCACCAGGGAAATGCCGCGTTCACGCAGGCTGTAGTCAAAGGCGTTGGAGACATCCTGCTCCGTCTGCGTGCGCTCAGCCGCAGGCTGCCAGGCGGAGAGAAAGCGGCGCAGTTCTTCGGTCTCGACCTTGGTCTTGGTCACGAGGATCTCGGCGGTCTGCCGGGCCGTTTCAGCCGTGGCGGCAGCATCCTCGGCAGCGCTGGCCTCCTCGCGCATGGCATTCACCTTCTTGTGCACGATCTGTGCCGCGTAAGTCGCGACACCGATGAACATCATCAGCACGACGCAGGCGAGTTGTTTGGGATTCATGGATTCGGGCGGGTGGGAGAGTGGATGGGGAAAATGGGATGACCGTCAGGGCGCGAGGTGTGCGGAGGTCACTGCTCCTGCCGCACAAGCGTGGAGCGGTATTCGATCACCTCTCCTTCCTTGTTCTGCTGGGCGGAGAAGGAGCGGTAGTTGAGGCGGGTGACTCCGGTTTCGATCAGCCCGACTTCAGCGGCCGTGCCTCCGTTGATGCGCAGGGAGAGGGAAAGGTTGGAGGGGACCTCATCGCTGCGTTCGATGCTCAGGTCGGAAAGGCGGACTTCCGGCGGCATCGTCCTGGCGATCTTCGTGGTGATCGAAACCCGGGTGGAGAGTCC
>CALDGV010000635.1 GCA_937941745.1 uncultured Prosthecobacter sp.
TCTTCCGGGCCCCAGGCAGCCTGGGGCATCAGATCCACCAGCGGACGGAAGGCATCTTTCACATACAAGGCACATGGCTGGCCTGAGCGTGCGCTCAGAAGCCGCGTCAGAGGCTCCAGCAGGGTCACATCACCAAGCTGCTTGTCGCTGACGACAGCGATGCTGCCGGTTGAAGGGTTGGTTGAAGAACTCATCTGGCTTGAAGAAGGCCCGTGATGGCATCGGTGAGGCGGAGGTCGGATTTCCAGTAGTAGTCGGTGAGGTAGCGTAGCTGCCCTTCAATCTGTTCCTGGCGGAACTGCGGATCCGAAATCAGCCTCTGCACCCATTCAACAAGCTGCCCGGCATCCGTAGCCACGAGCTGGCGCATCCAGTCATCCAGGTGGGGAAAGGCCATCGAATCCGCCTCGTGCTTCACCAGGGAAATGACGGGAACCCCCATCTGGAAAGCCTCGTGACCTGAGACGGAAGTGGTGTTGAGGAGGATGGCGGCTGACTGGAGGCAGTCCGTCAAAACAGCTTCGGGAGCGATGAACACGAGATTTTTTGGCGGGCGCAACGACTTCAAAAACCGCTGCCTGACCTGAACCTCGCTTTCATCCATGCCAAGGAAGCTGCGCTGCTCTGACTTACCGACCCGAAGAGGATGAAATTTGATGCAGAACTGCACCTGCGGCAGACGACGAGCAGCCTCCACCAGCATCTGATAAATGCGCAGACTTGCCTGGGTCTCGGTGAGCACGGTCATGGTATCTGCCAGCATCACGCGGGGGTGAGCTGCGGCAAAGATGGCTTTCGTCTGTGCGGCTGTGCGGCAGGCGTGCGCAGGCTTTCGATGACTGCGGACAGCGGTCACCTTTTCCGCAGGAAACCCGTGCGCGATCACGAAAGGTCCACTGCGCATGCCATCCACGAGCACATGGTCCGGCCGGAACATGATGCGGGCATTGAGCATGTTGTCATAGGTGTAGGAGACAACGGGAATGCCCAACTGCCGAGCTGCAAGGCACCAGATCTGGTCCTCCTCGTTGATCTGAGTGTCCGAAAGAAGCATCGCTGGTTTTCGGACGCGCAGTGCCGCCTCGGCGCTGTGCCTCAAGGCGGACCAACGCGGATAAATCTCCCGGCTCAGAGGGTCTCCGAGGGAAGGAAAGAGCCGCTGAAAATCCAGGGCGCGCTGCTCACCTGCAACAAGAGTGGGGGCCAGCACACTGACCTGCCAGTTCTGCCACCAGGCCTTGAAGCGCTCGGTTTCAGCAGCCAGCAGCGCCGGATCGGGCTGCCCAAGATCCCCTGCACTGATGGACTCCAGCCGGAATCCACGCTGACCACCTTCCTGATCAAGCAGTTTGGCGACGCGACGGCTGGCTGAAAGGACGCAAGGCCCTGAATCGGGTTCCTCAATCGTTGGGACGGTGCTCGTCTTGACGGCAGAGCGGGCCTTTTTTTTCAGCATCCAGCGTTCGATCACGCGGCGCAGGCTGCGACGCTGCCATTCAGGCTTGAGGAACTCAATCGGGAGGCCGTGAACCTGTGCCATTTCACGCCAGAAGGCAAAGTGCACGCCGCCCCCCGGAGTGACGACAATGCGGTCGAAGGGATGCTTCTGGCGCACGCGCTCAAAGATCGCCTGATTGACGAGCACAAAGAAGGCGGTGTCGCGAGAAGCGCCGGGCAGGGCCGCACGACGCAGATTTTCATCACCAGACAGGTCTCCAGCCTGATCACTGTGCCCAAGATACAATTCGAGGGCATCTAAAATGCGTGCCCGGAATTGCTTGAAGTCCTCCTCCTTGACCAATTCGCTGACACTCGTCCAAGCCGTCACGTGGCGATACTGCGCACGATCGAGAAGGGTGTCGTATTCCAGGACGACAACCTCGCCTTTTTCAGCTGTCAGACGCCGTTTCATGGCCCGTGGAGCCAGGGAAACGGGCAA
>CALDGV010000636.1 GCA_937941745.1 uncultured Prosthecobacter sp.
GTTCATCTACTTTTGCCGCGAAGATCCCCGCATCGCCGTGCCAAAGCGCATCGCCGGACTCGGCTGGACGCTGAACTTCGCACATCCCTGGGCGGTGCCGTTCCTCGCCGCGCTCTGCCTTGGCGTGTGGGCGGTCTATGCGCTCATGGAGGCCACCGGCACTTACGATCGCTACGGCACCTGGTCGATGCTGGGCCTGCTGGTGCTGATCGTCCTGATTTTCCAAAAACTCTCCAACCCCAACCAACCCTCCAAGCGCCCATGAACATCACTGACACCACCTCTGGATCCATCGCACGTCAAAGCCTCGTGCTGCGTGCCGCCGCCCTCGTGCTCTTCACCGGTCTGCCCGGCATTTTGCTGCCTGCGCAGGCCTTGGAAAAGTTCTCCTGGCTCATGGGTTATGGCCAGCCACGGCTCGATCCGCTCTCCGTCTTCATGACGGCGGATGCCGCCTGCGCCTCCGTGGTCCTCGCGCTCGTGCTGTGGTTCCTTGCCCGCGATCCGGTGCGTTACCAGCCGCTCGTCAGGTTGCTGAGCTGGACCTTTCTCATCATCGGCCTGCTTTGGATCTCGCTCGGCATGCAGTGCCCGCTGCCCTGGTGGTGGACGATCAGCGCTGCTGGCGGCTGCATGGCTGTCGGTCTCCTGCTGCGTGGTGGAGGCGATGCTTCGCAGGCCGCTATCTAAGCAGCCAAACTTCGGGCTATTCACCCAAGTTTTGATCCTTGAGAAGCTGAGGTTGGACCGCCCTCCAAAGCTGTTCCGCATTGCTGGCAGAAGCGTGCTCGAAGATCGTTCTCCTCCCAACCGCAGTCCTTGCATCTTCGGGCTCGGCCCAGTCGGATTTCTCGCCCGATCTCATGGGTCACAATGCCCGTCGGCACTGCGATGATGGCAAAGCCGGTCAGCATGATGACGGAAGCCATCATCTTTCCCAGCACAGTCACAGGAGCGACATCTCCGTAGCCCACAGTCGTGATGGTCACAATGGCCCAGTAAATGGACTGCGGAATGTTGGAAAAGTCAGGGTTGGCATCGCGCTCAATCACATACATCACCGTGCCTTCAACCAGCACGATCGTCATGACCGTGATCAGGAAGACCAGGATTTTCCGGCGGCTGGCCGTGAGGGCGTTGAGCAGCACGTTGGCCTCGCCGAGGTATTCTGCCATTTTCAGGATGCGAAACATGCGCATCAGCCTCAGGGCACGAAAAGCCATCAGGTAGTGGCTGCCAGGAACAACAAGCTCAAGATAGCTGGGCAGGATGGAAAGCAGGTCAATCAGGCCGAAGAAACTGAGGGCATATTTCATGCGCCTCCGCACCACCCACAGCCTGGCAATGTATTCCAGAGTGAACAGGGCCGTGAAAACCCACTCCAGAGTCCAGAAGAGGCGGCTGTGCGCCATGCGGAGTTCATCCACGCTTTCCAGCATCAGCGTGAGAACGCTAAAAACGATCAGGACCAGAAGCACGATGTCAAATACCCGGCCTGAGGCTGTGTCCGAAAGGAAGATGACGCGCCACAGGCGCTCGCGTTGTGGATTGGCTTCTGGAGGAGGTGGGTTCACTGCAAGAAGAGGGTTTGAATGACTGGAGTGCTCAAGGGTGATGGGCGCTGCAAAAATGTGCTGTCCAAGCTTCTAGTGGCTTCGTCACGAAAAATCAGGCTTTGTGGCGTTTTATCAATCATGCGCATCATTCTGCTGCTGTCACTGCTCGCATCCTCGATTCTCCATGCCGAAATCCTCGCCGGCATCGCGAAGGTGGACATCACCGACCGAACGGTGCCGGTGAATGATCCCTGCTACGCCAAGGCGCTCGTTTTGACGAGCGGCGAGACGACGGCGGTGTTCGTCACGGTCGATGCGGTGGCGATTGGCGGCATCGGACGCATTGGGAATGGCTTCCTGGCGAATGTGCGGAAGGAACTCGGCGATCTCGCCGACGAGGTCATCATCAACGCCAGCCACTGCCACGGCATCGTGCGCAGCGATTTGCAGCAGCTCGTTGTCCAGGCTGTGCGAGACGCCGCAAAGAACCTCCTGCCGGTCAAAGTGAGCGCGGGGAACGGCAGCGAGAGCCGCATCAGTGAAAATCGCCGCATGTTCCTCAAGGACGGCACGCAGACGGACATGCGCCGCGCCTACTCGATGCCACGTGATGAGGATGTGGTCAGCACCGGGCCGATCGATCCGCAGATTGGCCTGCTGCGGCTGGATCAGACCCCGCGTCCAGCCTATGTCGCCTTGGCGGCCGCAGGACGCTTGCTCGCTGGCGCGCGAATCCTCGGCCACTGGCAACCCGCCCCGAACGCCCATGTCTATGCCTTTGCCGCCGAACCAGACGGAGAACGCCGTGACGTGCTGGTGGCTTGGGCGGAGCGGGATGTTGACTGGCCCGAGCGGGGCAAGTTGCGGCTCGCCTGGAGTCCTCCTGCGACGCTGAAACCGCTC
>CALDGV010000637.1 GCA_937941745.1 uncultured Prosthecobacter sp.
CTGCTTCTGGATTATTCCCTGAACAACGCCTCGAAGCTGGTGGACAACACCGTGCTTCGCCTGGGTGGCACCCGTCGCGGTGGCACGGTGGTGCTGTCGGGAGGCAACCATGAAGAGATTGTCAGCCAGCTCGTCCTGGAGGCAGGTGCCAGCAAGATCTACCGAGACAGCGGCACCAGCACGTTGAGGCTCAATGGGCTGTTCCGGGCTGCCGGCAGCTCCCTTTACCTGGACCTGGGACGCATCGCCAAGATCGATACGCCGAATGTGAACGGCATGCTGGGTGCTTGGGCCATCATTCGTGACGCGATCACGAATCCATTCTGGGTCATTCCTGGCACCACGGCTTTCAGCTACACGGTCACGGCGGATGCCTCGAACGACTTCCTCTTCACTCCGCTGGTTCAGTCGCACGTGGTCCGCAACGGCATGATCGCCACCTTCACTTCCACCGGCACACTTCCTGGCGGCCTGACGGCAGGTGTTCCTTATTATATTGTGAGTTCCTCCGGCAGCGGCCAGCGTGTCAAGGTTGCCAGCACCTTCAACGGCCCCGCCATCAACCTGACGGACAATGGCAGCGGCACCATCACCATGCTGGCGGAGCTCGGATTCCAGGCCAATCCTGTCTCGGACACGCTGTCGACGGCTGATGGTCATGGTCTTGCGAATGGCATTCGTGTGCGGGTCCGCTCCTACGGCCAGCTTCCTGGCGGCCTGCTGCCCGACAAGGATTATTGGGTCATCGGTGCTGAAACGCGAGGCTTCCGCCTGACGGAAGATTCCGATGGTGAAGGTCCTGCCGTGGACATCACCTCCAGCGGCTCGGGTGCTCATGTGATCGAGACCCAGGGCACCGAGCGTCGCTCAGGTCCTGCGGCGCTGACGTTTGAGGTGAACCCGGACTTCGCTCCGGCTTCGGATGGCAACAACCGGGTCCGTGTCTCCATCCAGCACGCTCCGGGCAATGGCCCGATCACCGCCTCCCTTACCGGTGCTGGCACGGTGGGTGATCCTTATGTTTACACAATTTACACGACCGACGACAACAACAGCAACCAGGCGGTGAGCGCCTTTGTGGCAGGCGATGAGATCGGCGGGCAGAAGATCGCTGACATCCTCAATGCTCGCGTCACGCCGGCCGCACCCAGCGGCATCACCTTCCCGCTGTTCACCAACTTCCCAGACACGGGCAGCTATGGCACCCTGGCTGGAACTCTGCTGACAGGTGGCTCCTATGACAATGGCAGCAAGGAACTTGACTGGGCTCGCAATGCCGGACGTCCGGGAGCCAGCACCAACTTTGATGATGGAATCATCATGCCAACAGGAACCGGCTTCTACTCTTCAGGCTGGGCCAGCAATGCCAACAATACCATCCTCGACAACGTGAGCATCGGCTCCCTGGCCAGCCCGTTCTCGGTTCGTTTTGCCAACCAGGTCTCGGCCACGGTTTCACTGCTGAACAGCGGCACCTACAGCATCCGCTCAGGCGGTATTCTCGTGTCGCCCACCGTGGCAGCCAACGATTCCACCTTCACGGGGGCAGGACGCCTGACCACGGAGAACCAGGGCAACTTGCAGAACTTCATGCTGCATCAGCACAATCCTCAGGGCTCGCTCATCATCAACAACCGCATCACCAACCGTGTGGCGGTCTCGCGCACGGGCCGCCTGACCGGCCAGAACTTCCGCTACCTGAGCATGACGGTGGACTTGACGGAAGCTCAGGTGGCTGCTGGCTGGACGCTGCCTCTGACCACCTTTGTGAACACCGGCATCCGAGCCAACACCCGGGTTGCGGACATTCGTTACAACCGCTTCGTCATTCTCGACACCAACCACGACGGTACGCTGCGAAACCAAAACTATGTCTTTGCCAGCCCTGGTTCAGTGGCGGTGAGCGCGGATGCCACGCTGCCAGGTGGACATCCTGCCCGCAGGCAGATTACCGGTTTGAGCACCACGGCCGACCTGGCTCCTGGCATGACAGTGACCGGAGCCGGAATCACTGCCGGCACGACCATTGAGGCCATCGTGGATGCTTCAACCATCCGTCTCAGTCAGGAAAACGACGCTGTTTTCCGTGCCGGCACCTACACCTTCACTCAGGTGCCCACCGTGATTAACCGCCTGGGCATCACGAATGATTCCAACCGCTTCCTCATCACTCAGATGACCAATGTCTCCGGCCTTTCGGTCGGCATGTCAGTGAGTGGCACCGGCATTGCGGATGGCACTTTGGTCGCCGAGGTGTCCTCATCGCCGGCTTACATTCGTCTGGATAAGCCGCATGATGGCATTCATCGGACTGGAGTCGCCTTCACCTTTGGTGGCAGCACGGTCCGCACGGGCACTCTGCCCGTGGTGGTGACCCTGCCCGGTTCTTCGAGCGACCCCAACCGTCGAATCCTCGATGGTGTGGCATCCACCCAAGGCATCGTTCCTGGTGTGTCTGTGACCGGTCCTGGTCTGCCAGGTGGCACCACCGTGGAGGTCGTCCTGGACAACCACACCCTGTATTTGAACCAATACCATGATGGGAATTACCGCCGGGCTGCCTACACCTTCACAGGTGGCACCATTCCGAATGGCAGTGCGGTCCGGAATGCCAGTGTTCCATCCAGCGCCACGGACAACACCAACCGCAGGCGTGTGATGGGTGTTTACATCACAGGCGGGTCGGGCACCACGGTCTCCACCAATGACCTTTACATCGGCATGCCGATCAGTGGTCCAGGCATTCCTTTCGGTGCAGTCATCGCCAACATTTACAATGAGAGCGACATCGAACTGAATGCGAACCACTTCTTCACCGCAGAGAGCACCACGTTTGTGCTCACTCCCACAACGGGGATTGAAAAACTGGGTGCTGGCACGGTGGTGCTGAATGGTGCCAGCGATTACACCGGTGTCACCTTCATTGCCGATGGAACGGTGCGTGCTGGTTCGTTGACCGATGGTGGCGTCCCAGGCAGCCTGGGAGCGTCTTCAGGCAGCTCCGCAAACTTGGTCTTCAATGGTGGCGAGTTGCAGTATGTCGGTGAGAACACGCAGACCAACCGAGGTTTCACCGTGGCGGACTTTGCCACCTTGAACATCGGCCATGAGCGCACCAAGGCCGTCTTTTCCGGTGTGATCACTTCGGGACAGGACAGCCTGAACAAGGATGGACCGGGAACGCTTGAATTGAACGGCAACGCCAACCTGGCCTTCATGAAGGTGGAGCAAGGTCGCCTGCTGCTGCAGACGACGGATGCGAACCCGGCTCCTGGAGGCTTCTCGCCTTCCAACTTCTCGCAGAGCGCGCTGACAAGCCTCATCCTGGGAGGGGGTACGCTTGAACTCCGTGGTGCTGGCGAAGGCAGTGTCACGCAGAACTTTGGTTCTCAGCTGACCGTGGACTCAGGTGCCACAACGGTGAAGGTGACGAGCGTTCCTTCCACCGATCCTGCCGCCCTGACGGCGCCGACAACACGCCTCAACATCATGGGGCAGGAAGAGCTGACGCCTGTGATCCGCAAATCTGGGGGCTCAGTCCACTTCATTGAAAATCCTGAGGGTCTTGGCTTTGCCGACATCTTCCTCTACCTGCCCACGAGTGACCGCCAGCGTCTTCTGCCCTGGGCCACCTACCAGGACACCACCAACATCAACAATCCTGGTGTGAATCACTTTGCCACCGTGGAACTGGCCACGACGGGCAACGCCACCTCAGGCGGTGCGGTGGTTTCGGCCGACGCGGTCGGTCTCTACGATCCGGGCAGCATCTACAACACCCCCAGCGGCTGGGCTACCAACAGCAGCATCACAGCTCGCAACAGCGCACGGACGTTGAACATCACGGAAGGCACGCTCGACATCAACAACGTGCCCATTGCTCTGAGTGGCAATGTCAGTTCGACCCGCTACGCCAACATTCTGAGGTATTCGAACACCAGCAATGGAACGGTCACGATCGATGCGGGCAGGACGCTGGAACTGGTCGGCGGTGCCATCCTGGCAGCCACAAGTGTTTATCAGGGTCAGAAGGTCATTGATGGACCTGGCAACATCACCGGGGGCGCGCTGAACGACGTCAACAGCGACTTCATGATGCACAACTACAACATGACGACGCCGTTCACGATCAATGCCAACATCGTGGATCGCACGTCGCTTGCTGCGCACTTCAACGGCTCCTTCGGAAGGGGCACGGTGAGAACGAGCCAGACGCAGATGAACATCAACAACAACCAGCTGCCAGTGGACTTCTACGCCACGGTGCGTCCGGGAATGAGAGTCAGCGGTCCTGGCATCCAGGCTGGCACGGTCGTTGATACGGTGGAGCCTACCTACCGGCGCATCATCCTGAGCCTGCCGGCCACGGGGAATCATACGGATCAAGTCTACACCTTCACCGATACGACCAACTTCGTCCAGGTGGGCACAGGCACCACGGTGCTGGGAGGCAATAACACCTACACAGGAAATACCTATGTCCATGGTGGGGTGCTTCGTCTCAATTCGGCGAATGCTGTTCCAGGCGGCATTGGTGTCACCGGCGGCACGAGCAGCATCATCGTGGAAGGCGGCGTGGTGGGCCTGGGTGCAGGGGACTTCACCCGCAGCACTGGCACAGAAGCATCGCAGATTCTCTTTACCGGCAACGGTGGCTTCGCCGCCTATGGCGCTGAGCGCACGGTCAACATCGGTGGTGGAGCCGTCCCGCAGACCCTGCGTTTTGGCAACAATGGCTTTGTTCCAGATGGTTCTTCACTGATCCTGGGAAGCCATGATGCCACTCACAAGCTGCTCTTTGCGAACCCTCTCGACCTGAGTGCTTTCAGTCAGGCAATCCGCGTTGAGGACAGTCCTATCGAGGTGGAGGCCGAACTGACGGGTGCCCTTTCGGGCTTGGGCCGCATGATCAAGTTTGGTCTGGGCACGCTTCGCCTTGGGGCTTCGAACACGCAGTCGGGCGGCGTCGAAATCGCTGAAGGGCGCTTGATCGCGGCCTCTGTTGCCGACGTCTTCGGCGCTTCTTCTGGCATCGTGCGCCTCGGCACGAGCCTGACCAACACCTCTTCTCAGGCAGCTGTGGAGCTGCAGTATGAAGGAGGCACGGTCGCCAATCCTCTGCAGGTGGGCTCGGTAAACGTGCGGGGTGCATCCTGGGTGGCTGGCGGTGTGGTGGAAAGCACGCAGGCCGCTGCAAACGTTGGTGAAGAGGCCTCTTCCATGGTGGTCAGCGGCTTCCCGGCCATCGCCTACTACGATGCGACCAATCAGGATTTGAAATACGTTCGTGCGCTGGATGCCCGTGGCTCTGCCTGGGGCATCCCGGTGACTGTGGCCAGCCGCGGCAACGTGGGCCGCAATCCTTCCATGCAGATCATCAACGGCAACCCGGCCATCTCCTACTACGATGATGACTCCGGCATGCTGATGTTTGTCCGTGCCACGGATGCGCAGGGCGTTGTCTGGGGCGCGCCTACCTCGATCCTTGAGCAGTCCTCGCCCACGGCCGTGGCTGTGCAGGCAGATGGCAAGATCCTGGTAGGTGGTTTGTTCACCCGTTTCGACGGTCTCACCCGCTATCGTCTGGTCCGCCTGAATTTGGACGGCTCGCTGGATACAGGCTTCAACGCCTTCGTCATGAACGGTGAGGTCCGTGCCATTCATGTGCTGCCCGATGGCAAAATCCTCATCGGCGGCAGCTTCACGGCACTTCGGGCCAATGGCTCAGCGGTCACGAACACCACAGTGAACCGTATTGCCCGTCTCAATACTGATGGCAGCCTGGACACTTCCGTGAACCCGAATGCCAATGGCGACGTCCGTGTCTTCGTTCCGCAGGGAGACGGCAAAATCATGGTGGGTGGTTCATTCACCACCATTTCCGAGGTCACACGCACCCGTCTGGCCAGGCTGAATGCCAACTGCACGCTCGACACCAGCTTCACCAACACGGACATCCGCAATGGTGAAGTCAGGGCCATCATTCCCGAGGATGCGGACAACGATGGCGATCCCGAGAGCTATGCGATCGCCGGCAGCTTCACCAGCATCCGTGGCGATGGAAACCGCAACCGCCTGGCGCGCATCAACGCCAACGCCACCCTCGCAGCCTTCAATCCGAATGCCAACAACACGGTCATGGACATGGTCCGCCTGCCTTCCGGCAAATTCGTCGTCGGTGGAGCATTCACCCTCTTCTCCGATGTCATCTCCCGCACGCGTCTCGCACGTCTCAACAATGACGGCACGGTGGATGAAAGCTTTGCCCAGGAGGTGAATGCCGAAGTTCGTGATCTGCACCTTGAGGCTGATGGCAGCGTGCTGGTCTCCGGCATCTTCACGCAGATCGGGGATTCTGTCCGCAATTTCGTGGGACGTATCCTGCCTTCAGGCAATGTGGATCCCGCCTTCATCCCGAATCCTGATGCTGAAGTCCGCAGTCTGACGACCATGCCGGATGGCAAGATCGTGATCGGTGGCAACTTCACCAAAACAGGCGCCACCATCCAGCAGTATGCAGGACGCCTCCTGCCTACGGGTGCTGCTGATCCGGGCATTGCCCGCCATATCCTGGACGTGGGCTTCTATTCCTCGCTTTACAGCGTGAACGGCAACCCGGCCATCGCCTACCAGAATGCCATCGGCAACGATGTCTTCTACATCCGCGCCACGGATGCCAACGGCACCAACTGGCCGGATCCGGAACTGATTGATTCTGCTGGAGACGTGGGCTTTGGCATCACGCTTTCAGTCGCTAATTTTGGCGGCGATCTCATTGCCAAGGACAACCGCGGCACTGAAAGCACGGTGGACGATGAAGTGACCATTTCCGGCACCGTCGGCTTTGTCGGAGTGCCCGTCATCGCTTATGGAGACGCCACGAACTTGAGGCTGAAGTGGGCGGTGTCCAACAACACCAACGGCACAGGCAACGTCGGTGTCGGTCTTGGTCAGGCCATGACCAACTGGTCCGTGCCGCAGCCGATCCCTGGCACCGGCAATGTCGGGCGGCATTTCTCGCTGCGGGTCGTGGACGGCTATCCCGCGATTGCCTACCAGACCAGTGACACGCGTCAGTTGCGCTACATCCGCGCTCTGAATCCCGGTGGCATCACCCACAATCTGAGGGTGCCTGGCACGGGTGAGATCCTGCGCATCCTGGTTTCTGCGCTGACTTTCAGCACCAGCACGTCCTGGGGTTCCCCGGTCACCTTGGACAATACCGCCGCAGATGTAGGCTCCTTCCCCTCGCTGGCACTGATCAACGGCCAGCCCACCACGGCGAAAGACCGTCCGGCGGTGTCTTATTACGATGCAACGAACGGAGACCTCAAGTTTGTGCGGTCCACCGATTCCGTGGGTGACATCTGGGAAGCTTCGCAGCTGATTGTCGCCAATTCAGACGTCGGCCGCTCCAGCAGCCTCATCGTCACGGATGGAGTGCCTGCCATCTCCTATTACAATGCGACCGCAGGCGACCTTGAGTTCGTGGCATTGAACCAGGCCAGCGGCTATTCACGAGTCACGCTGACGGGCAACACCACCTGGTCCGGCCCGGTGACCTTGAATGGTTCGACGATCTTCAATCCTACCGCGGGAACGCTGGCGCAGCTGACGGGGCTCGTCAGTGGGGCGGCAGGCTTCCGTCTGGCCGGTGAAGGCACACTGAGCCTTCAGGGCAACAACACCTTTGCCTCCTCGCTTGAGCGCCCAGGACAGACAACCGGTCCGGGAACGGCGGTGAATGGTGGAGTGATCCTTCGCAGTGGCACGCTGCTTGCGGGCAGTTCCGGTGCGCTTGGCTCTGCCACGGTCGAACTCGGCGATGCGGTGCCTCAGCAGATCTCCGTGGATCGTGCCAGCTTGGGCACATCGGTCCTCCTTGGCGGAGGCTATTTCCGCGCCGATCATGACGGCCTGACCATCAACGCGAATGGTCCAGGAGCCTTTGTCGGTGTTGCTGCCACCGTGGATGGCCTGTATCTCGGGCTGACCAGCACGACTGCGGATCCAGGATTGGACCGACTTACAGGTGATGTTGCAGACGGCACAGCGCTGCGGCTGTTTGGAACCACCATACCGACGGGCTTGCAGGGTGGACTGACCTATTATGCCCGTGGCAGCAGTGCCAGCACCTTCCAGGTCTCGCTCACGCCCGGCGGCGCAGCGGTCAACTTCAACTCAGAAGGCTTCAACCTCTTCTTCATTGAAGACGACAAGCTTTCCCGCCAGATCCTGGTGAAGGATGAATCTTCACATCCTGAACGCAATGGCGTCTATCGTGTGTCCATCACGACGGACAATTCACAGCTCGCCGCGGGCCGTATCAACTTGGTGCGCGTTTCTGCCATGGACTCCGTGGCCGAGATGAGCTTTGGAACTCGGGCGACGGTGTCGGGAGGCACGCTGCAGGGCAAATCCTACTACATCGGCAGCACAGTCACTGATGTGAACATTTCTGCCGTGCAGTGGATCGAGGACACTGCAGCGGCGAATGTTGCCCTGTTGGCGAACGCTGCAGGCATCACGATTGGCAATTCGATTGATGTAAACGCCATTCCTGGAACGCCCGCTTCCATCCTTGGCGCTGCAGGCACCATCACTTCGGGCAGTGTCGCCTTCAGTGGCCCGATCACCCTCCAGAACCGCAATGCGGCGGCCCAGGATGCTGAAACGCTGCAGATTCTCTCCAACATCTCCGGCGGCTACGGAGTCAGCTTCAATGGCACCATTTCCGAAGCGGCTGGTCAGGACCGGCTGTCTTTGATGAAGACAGGTGCTGGTGTGGCGACCTTGACTGGCAACAACTCCTTCCAGGGTGGCATCAATATCAGTGAAGGTGTGCTTCTCGTGATGAACAATCCTTCCACGGCACTGCCGGGGCAGTCGGGAACAGGAACAGGCACCGTTCAGATCCAGGCTGGAACTGTCCTGGGAGGCCTTGGTTCGGTGGGCGGTCCAGTGACGATGGCGGGCATCGTGGGTTCTCAGGCCGTTCTGCGTCCTGGCGATCCGACTTCATCATCGGCTCCGGTGGAGACGCTCACCATCAATGCTCCGCTCACGGTGGGCGCTCATTCGGTGATCGAATTCACTTTGGGTGCGACCAATTACACCCGCCTTGCTGGTACGTCGGTCAATCTGGCGACAGCGACCTCATCGATTCTGGTCCAGCTCGCTCCGGGTTATGTTCCTGCCGACAACACCGAGTTTCAGATCCTCGACATTGATACGCTGACCCTCTTTGGCGGGAATTCCAACCTGCTGAACCTCCTGCAACTGCCCGCCAGCAAGGTCTGGGATACTTCCCAGTTCATTTCTTCCGGCATCCTGAAGGTGGTGGGTGACCCTCAGCCGGCCCTGATCACCAGCCATCCCGTCTCCGCCACGAGGACCAAGGGCGATACGGTGCAGTTCACCATCACCTATTCCGGCACGGATCCAGTGACGGTGCAGTGGCAGAGGAACCTTGTTCTCTCCGGTCCAGCCGTCTGGACCGACATCCCGGGGGCGAATGCCACCACGCTGACCTTGTCAGGGCTTGGACAGGCCGATGAGGGGCAGTATCGCGCCCGTGTCGTCAATTACGTGAATGCTCCTGATGGCAGCATCAGCGATCCCGCCAACCTGGTCGTCAATGTGCCTCTGGCCTTCATCAAGGATCTGCCCGCTGTGGTCAATGGACCGACCGGCCAGTCCGTCAGCCTCACGGTGATCGTGGAGGGCGAAGGTCCGTTCTCGTATGAGTGGCGTCTGAATGGCACGGCCATTCCGGGTGCGCCGAACGATCCTACCTTCACCATCGCCTCGATGAGTGCGGCCACTGCCGGCAACTACACCGTCGTGGTGAGAGACCAGTTGAACAACGTCACCGGCGTCACCAGCCGGACCTGCAACGTCAAGCTCGCTCCAGCCGGAGTTGCCGTGGTGGTGCTTTCTCCCGAATCGCGCACCTTGCTCGCCGGTTCAGACATCACCTTGGAAGCCCTGCCCGGCGGTGACACCCAGCAGCGTGTGACAGCCTGGCGTCGTAATGGCACCGCGATTCCTGGTGAATTCACCAACACACTCATCATGAACGGCATCACGGTCGCTCAGGCAGGTGAGTACACCTTCAAGGTGGACAACCGGGTGGTCAGCACTGGCAAGACCAGCACGGCCACCAGTGATCCTGCCTTCATCGTCGTCGTGGACAACCCCAACCGCATCGTTGCAGGACAGGTCGGCAAGTCGGCCAAAATGACCGTTGCTGTTGGAACCCCAAGCAAGGTCAAGCCCTTGTTCCGCTGGTTCAAGAATGGTGTGGAACTGCAGGAGAACGCCAAATTCAAAGGCGTGGCCACCAACACGCTGACCATCAACACGCTGGCCCTGGCTGACACGGACACCTACACCTGCCGTGTCACAGGGGCTGTCGGAACAACTCCCGTCATGGGCGGAACGCACTTCCTGCGTGTCTATGATTCTCCTCCTGAGATTGTGAAGACCACGCCTCCACCGGCAGGGATGGTCGGTCATTTCTACAGCTGGAAGATTCCTGTCACCAGCGATGTCGCAGCCACCTTGGGCGATCCTAGCCCCGATGCCTGGGAATCCACTCCAGCGACCTACTCGGTCAGAGGTCTGCCCGCCGGTTTGAAGCTGGATGCCGCCACTGGCTGGATCACGGGCCGCCCCACCGCGCCTAGCAAGGTTGCCACGGGTGATTCCATCACCTTCACGGTGGCCAACGCAGTCAAGCCCGTGGGAGCCACTGCGATTGCTGCCACGACCTGGACCACGACGCTCGACATCAATCCGCTGCCCACGGGCATTGCTGGCGTGTACGCCGGGCCTGTGGAACGCAGTCCGACGCTCAACAATGACCTTGGTGGACGTTTTGACATGACGGTGACCTCGGCAGGGGCTTTCTCCGGCAAGCTGATCCTGGGCAGCGATGCCGCTCGTTCCTTCAGCGGCGCCTTCAACCTGAGCTTCAATGCACTTGGGGAACTGACTGCGGCACCCACAGCGGTGGTGAATCTGCCAGGAACCAAGACCTCGCCTCCGGTCGTGATTGCTTTCAACCTCCAGATCACACCGCCCGTCAATGTTGGGGAGCCTCCGGTCACGGTGCTTGCCTCGGCCACCATCTCTTACAGGAATGATTCCGTCGCGTTCAGCGCCTGGAGGAACAACTTTGCTTCCAGGGCCCTCGCCTCGGTATCGATGCTGCCTACGGCTTACACGGGAGGTCTCTCAGCCGCGCTTTACAACTTTGGCATGAGCCTCGCCACAGGAGACAGCCTCATCACCAACGTCAGCGTGCCGCAGGGCGCTGGATATTGCTTCTTCAGTGTCTCCGCCAGTGGTGGCTACACTCTTGCGGGTCGTCTGGCGGATGGCCTCGCCCTCACCGGATCCTACTGGGTCGGACCGACGGGGCAGATCTTCGTCTATCAGACGCTCTACACAACAGCCCTGAAGGGTTCCATCCTGGGCAATCTTCAGATTGAGCGCGGCACCCTGCCTGCGGACAACGATCTTTCGGGCAGCCTGACCTGGGTGCGTCCTGCGGACGTCAAGTCGCGCCTCTACAAAGATGGATTTGGCCGGACGGGAACCCCTGTGACCACCCCGGTGCCCCTCATCGCCTTTGGCGGTCGCTTCGTCGAGCCTTCTGCAGCAAGCACCGTGCTTGGCGTGGTGACCTCGACTGGAACTCTGGAGTTCAGCGAAGACGGTGACTTCCTGCCCGACGGCGCGGACATCTCCAGTGCCACCAACCCCAACTCGATCGACAACGTGACGCTGGCCGCTGGCAGCAAGGTGACAGTTCCAGCCAATGCCGCTGGCACTAAGCTGAGTGTCACGCACAAGACAGGCATCTTCTCCGGCACCTTTACCCTCGTGGATGGTGCGATGAAGCGGGCGACCCCTTACCTGGGGCTGGTCATCCGTCAGCGTACCAGCCTCCTGGGTGTGGAGCCTCGGCAGACGAAGCTTTATGGCCTCGGCTACTTCCTGCTGACCCAGCCTCCAGGCACCAGTTCTTCGCCGCAGCGCTCAGGCATGGTCCTTTTTGAAGACTGATCTCCTCGGATGAACAGAAAGAGGTGTTCTGACTTTCTTTCACAAGCCATGTAATAACCAAGTACATACCCTGCATGGACTTCGCGACTTGAAATCTGGACGCCGATTCGATTTAATCCTTCCAAATTCCAAATAATCCCCCCTCGAACATTATGAAACAGCTGCGCTCCTTTTTTCGCGACGCACGTCGGCATCAAGGCCTCGCATTGATCATCGTCCTGTCCATGCTGGCGCTGGCGACGATTGTCATGCTGGCCTTCCTTAGCGTGGCGGACACGGAACATAAAGGCACCATGGGCTATTCTTCGTCGCAGACGGCCCGCCGCCTGGCAGACACGGCGGTGAATGTCGTGATTGCCCAGATCCGTGCTGGTTCAGAACACGATCAATCCTTTGGGGGTGCCCGCAGCCCTACCAACTGGCAGATGCACGCCACCCAGCCCGGTGCTGTCCGCAAGTACTCCCAGAATGGCGACTTCCTGGCCGGCTACAAACTCTTCTCCGATTCGGAGATGATCTACAAGGGAGGCGGCTTCGCCAACGCCTCCAGCATCACTGATGAATACAACTTTGTCAGCCGCTCGGAGCCTGAGACCAACTGGAACACGGGAGTCAATGCTTCCCGCTATGTGGATTTGAACGAACCTGTGGTCAAAGGTGTGGCCTCTGCTTCGGGAAACATCACCAACACCCAGGTGTTCTTCCCGATCATCGACCCTCGTGCTGCTTATGACATGGAGCCAGGGGCAGGGCAGTTCCCGGTCGAGGGCTTCCAATATTCCGGCACGACGGCCATCAATGGCAACACGCTCGACACGCCTGATGCGTCCAACACCACCCCGATCGTCCTGCCTCCGGGCAACATTGACAGCCTCAGGCTGGCGATGCCTGTGAAGTGGCTCTACATGCTCAAGGATGGAACGTTTGGCACTCTGGACACATCCTTGAACTTCCAGGCTTTCGGAGCATCGCGGCCCTCCGTGGACAACCCGATCATCGCCCGAGTGGCCTTCTGGACGGACGATGAAACCTGCAAGCTGAACATCAACACCGCCTCCGAGCCCACCTTCATGGGCCGGCCCACCTACTTCCATGAGCGCGACCATCTCTGGGCGGACTACCCGGCGGCCCAGGGTGAATACCAGCGTTTTTCCGGCCATCCAGCCACGGTGGCTCTGAGCAGCGTGCTGTATCCGAATCCTTTCCAGCAGTCCGACCGCACTCTGGAAAGCTATCCTGCCAGCAAATCTCCCGCCAGTGGACCCTTCCAGCGCATTCTTAGCGTCAAGAACGCTGTCTATGATATTGTGCCGCGTCTGAACACGGGCGGCAGCAAGGCTGGCTCGGTCGTCTTCGCCACCGATGAGTTCAGTGCCGGCGCTGAAACCTTGAGAAACGTGGACCTGGCTGCCGCGATGAACGAGCGCCTCTACGCCAGCATGGATGAACTCCTGTTTGATGACAATGCCAGCGGCGGTTCACGTGCTTTGAACCAGACCACCATCGTGGGGGGCAATCTGTTCAACAAGCAGACCCTGGAGCGCGCCTCTGCCTTCCTGAGCGCCCATAGTCGAGCCAGTGAGATCAGCATGCTGGGCCTGCCCAGGATTGCAATGTGGCCCATTCACAGGATTTCGGAAAACCGCACGGGTTTTGACAACCTCATCGCCTTCTGCTCGCGCCTCGGACCGGTCGGCAATGGCAACCTCTACATCTTCCAGCGTGAAAACTCCCGTGATGCCACTAGCGACATCAACAACATCCCGAGGAACCAGGCTCTGCTGGGCATGCTCGACCAGATTTTGGGCAATGTCTCTTTCCCGGGTGACACCTTCCTGGGTGAACAGGGTAAGACTTTCCGGGAAAAGATGTCCAGTGGACAGGGCTTTGACAATTACCGCCAGGTGATCGTCGAGATGTTCGATTACATCCGCAGCACAAACCTCTATGACAGCTTCCTGGTCGATCCAGACCGCGGCAGCTGGCCGACTTATGTCACCAACGACAGTGGCGACAGCGTCAACTGGGAGCAGACCTATCAGCGCCGTGACAACATTTTGGGAACGACCAAGACGTTCACCGTCGGGATTGCCCGCAACCCGAACGCGACCACCAATGGCCGTGGCAACAATCGTCGCGACGATCCCTTTGATGACCGCACCCTCCCCGGGCATGGCCAGGTCACGCCGATTCTGTGGAATGCCGGCGGTCAGAATTACCGCGGTTTCGGTCGTTTCGTCACCATCAGTGAGATCGGGCTTCAGTTCATCTGCACGGCCGATGGCCAGCCAGACATGTACAGCTGGCGTCATCTGAACTACAAAGGGCAGAACCCCATCGAAGGTGGGGATCCGAA
>CALDGV010000638.1 GCA_937941745.1 uncultured Prosthecobacter sp.
TCTGACGGATGCGGCGCCGATGCTGCACACGTCGGTGGCACAGCTCAACATTCAGCGGGACACCCTGCGGGACCAGCGCATCGGCCTCATCTTGTGGATACCCCTTTCCCATGCACGGCGATTTGCCGACCTCGCTTCAAACCTCTCCGACTACCGAACGGTGGATGTCGATCTGCCTGCCCTGCCAGACAAGGCAGCCACCTCGACCGTTGCGGAGGCATTTCCGGCCAGAATCGTTGCGGAACCGCTCAAGGTTGTGAAATCGCCTCCATTCACCGCCGTGCCGGAAACCGCGTAATTGACTGTCAGATCCGCCGCAGTGCTCCCCGTGCGTGAGATCGTGAAAACCGCCGGATCGACGAGGTTTTCCATCGTCGAGTTCTTTGTCGAGGTGAGGCTCAGCTTCGGCAAGGCAGTGTCATCATCCGCGATGACCACCGTGGCGCTCGAGGCGCTGCCCACGAGGTAGCCATTCCCCGGTCCAAGCTGCAAAATAACTGTCTCCGGCCCTTCGCTCGACGAATCGACTACTGGTGTCACCGTCACATCGAGCGTGTCCGCATCCGCCGGGATCGTGAACGTGCTGAAACCCTGCGCACCCGCCACATACGCCGGTGAAAGCGTGTAGTCCGTCGTGATCGTGGCCCCGCCGAGCGCCGAATTCACATTCACCACGAGGTCCTGGGAGATGTCACCCGTGCGTGTAAGACGAAAAGTGCCTGGTGTGACGGGCGCCAGCTCGTTCGCCTCCGGATTCACCGCGCTGATCGTCACCACGCTCTGCGCCGTGGCCTCGAAATCGGCCCCGGTGAAATTTGGCCCCACCGTGATGCTGTTGTTAAACAGCTCGCCAAACGAATAGCCGTAGAGCAGCGGCGTCAGCGTGTAGGTGTTCGCCGTGAGCCCGGCGATGGTGAAATAGCCGTCTGCGTCCGTGATGACGCCGTTGGCATTGTTCGCCGTGATCACGACATCCTGCAGCCCCTGCCCAAGCAGCGTCACGCGCCCGCTGATGGTGAACGTGGCCGCCGAGCCCACGGTGATAAGTTGATTGCGAGTCACCGTGCCGCCCTTCATGTCACTCACCGTGCAGGTGACGATGTAGGTGCCCGCCGCGGTGAACTGCCGCGTGATCACATTCGAGTTTGGCGACACAATTTGCGTGGCGCTGCCAAAGTGCTGCCAGTTGAAGGCCAGCGGATCGTTGTCCGGATCGCTCGCCGTCGCGGTGAAGGTCACCGTGGCATTCACCGGCACCACAGTGGCGCTGGCAGCCAGCGTCATCACGGGTTTTTGATTCCCGGGATAGCTGCCCAGGTTCACCTGCACGTCGATGAAGCGCGGATTGTCGTTCGCGGCCACCGTCGTCATGTGAATGCCGCTCTCCGTATCCGAAAAGGTGGCCCCGAGGGAGATCGGCGCGTCCGTCTTCGCAAAGGGCGAGCCGTTTGTCGTGTCGATGAGCTGGAAATTGCCACCGCCGCCGTTCGGGAAGCGCCAGCCGAGCACGAGGCCGTTTTTGACGAAGGGATTCGAGTCAAAAAGCGACCTCACCATGCCCCAGTAGGTGCGCTGTGAGTCCTTCAAAATGGTCATCGCGTAGCGTTTTGAGGCATCGAGCGCTCCCTGGTCAAACGCATGGATGCGATAAAGCCCACTCTCCGTCACCGGCTGCGTGAAAGCTGCCGGCAGCCAGCGGATCTGCGTCTTCGCCTGCGCGTTGTAATGCCCCGTGGTGCCTGCGCCGCCCATGATGTCATAGCTGTCGCCGTATTCCTGGTTTGCGCCGTTGCCGATGCTGCTCGTGCCGGCGGTGTCCCAGAAGTTCGAATGCCCGAGACCAAACGCATGCCCGATCTCATGCGCCCAGAGGCTGATGCTGTTGCTGCGGCACCACACCGTGCTGCCGCCGCCGAGGCCGCCATAGCTGCCAGGGCCGCCATTGTGCCGCATGACCGTGCAGTCGTAGTCATTCCAGTCGTAGCCCATCTTCCGCGCCTCCGCACGTGCGTCCGCCATGGAGATGCCGGTGCCGCCGATGTCGCCGCCGTTGCTCGTATCCCGGTTCACATACCAGGCCTCGTTGTGCGGCAGCTTGATCGGCGGCGCCACCACGCCCGAGAGCGAAAGACGGCCATAGCTCGCCTTCGAATAATGATCCGACACATCCCGCAGCACATTGTACAACTCCGCCTCGGTGGAAGGCAGCGCGTTTTGATCCGCATAGGTCACATTCAGCACGATCACCTTCACCTGCCCCAGCGCCGGAGTAGGCGAGCCCGGCAAAATGCCCGAGAAGGCCATCGAACCACCTGTGACGCCTTCACCATAGAGAATCGTCTGGTTTTGAATCGCGATGTGCGAGCCATCGCAGAAGGTGATGATCTCTGTCGGCGTCTCCACCGCCGCCAGCGTCTCTGGCACCTCCGCAGGCACATCTTCAGGTTCGAGCACATATTTCCCTGAAACCGGGCAATCACCGACGACGGTCTTCCCTTCCGGCAAAATCTCCCCGACCTCCAGTCGCCGCGTCGGCTCATCGCTGATCGCGAACTCCGAATCGATCGCCACGCCATTCACCGAGGCACCAGGTGTCCATGTGAGCTTGTTCGCACGCTCGCCATAGACATAGGCGCGATACGTCCCGCCGCTTTTGAGCTCGACTTCGCGTGTCGTCGGCACTGGCGGATCATCGGGGTTCAAAGGCACCCCTTGAAACACCCGCAGCGCGCCGATGTCATTGATGCGCTTCTCCAGCCGCGACACGATCTCTGGCGGCAGCTTTTGGCGAACCACCATCGGCACCGCTTTCTGAATCGCCTCACGCGGATCCTCCATGATCAGCGCCTTGAACACCGGGCGCCGCGCTTGAGCCAACTGCACGCCTTTCGAGATCAGGTCGGGATCCCGAGTGCGCAAATAGGACTGGGTCCATTCCGTGAATTCGGCAATCGGATCGTCGATCGGCCTGGAGACCTCCGGCTGAACCTGCGCTTTTTCTGCCTTCGTGGCCGGGAGAGCTTCGGAACGCCTCGATTTAAGCGGCATAGCTCCCGGCGCAGAGGCCAGTTCAGATTCGCCACCCTGACGGCGCATCTCGAAAGTCGGGAGATGCTCTGAAAGGGTGACGAGCAAAAGGGCGAAAACTAACAGCCCAAAAACTGTCCGGGAAGGCTTCATGGGTTGGGGGCAGGCATTTTCTAGACGTTCTCATTATCAAGACGTTAGGAGCAAGCTTCGAGTTTTGTCGAAAGGCAGGTCCTTTATCCAGAAATCAAACCAAAACCGGGCCGGTGAAGCCCTGCTCAGTCCGCACAAGCGCTCTAAGAAACCATTTCCACGCTCGTTTTGATGGCGCACCGTGCACTCATGCCAGCCAGTCAACCCCAGCCCGAAGAAGCCACCCTGCTCGTCAGGCGCGCGCTGGACCAGCATGAAAGCAATCTCATCGCCTACACGGCCGGCATCCTTAATGGAGACATCGAGAGGGCGCGGGAGGTGGTGCAGGACGCCCTGCTCAAGCTCTACCTCACAGATCCTGACAAAGTCCGCGAGAACCTCAAAGCCTGGCTTTTCACTGTCTGCCGCAACCGAGCCCTGGACGTCCTGCGGAAGGACCACCGCCTGGATGTTGGCAATGAAGACGCCCTGGGGCTGGCTGTCAGCTACGATCCCGATCCCAGTGAAAACGCCGTCTCCAACGAGCTCTATGAGCGCATCTGGGACCTTGTGGAGAAACTGCGCCCCAACCAGCGGGAGGTCATCCGGCTCAAGTTCATGCATGACTGCTCCTACCAGCAGATCGCGGACATCACCGGCCTCAGCGTGGGCAATGTTGGCTTCATCATGCACATGGCGATCAAGAAATTGCGTGAATTGTTGAACCGCGAACTCACCTCCCGCCCTGCCTGACCCCTTTTAAAATTATGACCAGTCCAGCCAACGACACTTCTGAACTCACTGCCTACGCGCTAGGTGAGCTCCAGGCTCATCAGGCCGGCGACATCCATCGCCTGCTCAGCGAGTGCCCTGCCGCGATCTCCGAACTGGAGCAGATTGAGGCGGTGATGGACGCCCTCCGCCAGCATGCCCCAGTGCCCCAGGATCGGCTGAACCCTGACCAGCGCCACGCGGTACTGCACCCAGTGCAGATGCCACGCCGGATCGCCCCGATGGCACCTAGGCCAGCGGCACGCCCGACGTCTCATGGCTGGCCGATCCTGAACGGCCTGCTCAGAGCAGCCGCCGTGGTCACCCTTACAGGGGCGGCGTACTGGTTGGGCCGTCAAGAGGCACCTACCGCAGCCATCCTTCAAACCGCCATCACCGGACAAGGCACAGCCAAACCTGCCGCCAACAATTCTGAGGCAGTTTCGACGAAAAAGACACCTTCAGAACCGGCCACACTTGTTACCCAGGCAAACAAAAGCCCGGTTCCAGCACCTCCTGTCGATGTCAAAGCTGAGCCTCCGATAGTCGTCAAAACGCCGGTCGCGGTGGTGAAAGCTCCGGAGCCGACCAAGACGCTGCCGGCCCCCAAACAGAACAAGATTGAGATCAGCCCTGCCTCTCCTCGCCCGCAGCAGGCCTCAGCACCTCAGGTAGCCAGCACCCGGCCCAACCCGGCACCGGCCTTCATCGCCACAGGCAGGCAGGACGCAGATGTCTTTCCCATTCGACCAGCAGCCATCCGCCCCTTGTCGGCCAAGGTAAACTCGAAGGAACTGCTGGCTTCTCCGGCTCCGCTCCAGACCGCCGCCAAGCCAGCCGGGGAAGCCAAGCCGCGCCCGGGTGGAGAAATGTACATTCATGCCTGGCAGGCTGAAGTAAGCTCATGCCCCTGGAACCCATCCACGCGCCTCCTCCGCGTGACCATCCAGATACCCCCCATCCAGCCAAGCGCCGATGCCAGCTCCACCTTCCCACTTCAGGTGGCCTTCGACCGCCGCCATGTGCGCGAATTCCGCCGCCTGTGCGAACGGCACACGACCGCCAGCAGCATGGAGACGTCGGGCATCCAGACCGTCTGGTATGAATTCCAGCCGGTCAGCGATGAGGCGGTGCGCACCGGGCGCTCCATTGCGACGATCACCCTGGAAAAAGGGCGATTCACCCAGCCCAGCGTCGGCCCATTTGATGGCTCGAAGCTTGCCGTTCTGGACCGGGGACTGGCCTGGACCTCCGCACGGGAAGATTTCCTCTTTGAATCCGCCGTCGTCGGGTTTGGCATGCTGCTGCGTGGAGATCACCGCAGCCCGTCGCTGAATCATGAAATCATTCTGGCTCTCGCAGAGAAGTCCCGGGGCAGCGACCCGAGCGGTGAGCGCACCCGCTTCATCCGCCATCTCCAGGAGGCCCGCCGGGCCGCCGGGCTGTAGGAAAGAATCCCCGTTTGACAGTGTCCCACAGGTGCGCTAGACACTGCGCCCCTTCCGCAGACCCCTTTTATGGCCAACATCCGCTCTTCCGAAAAAGACATCCGCCGCACGCAGGCCCGCACTGCGCGCAATCAGACTGTGAAAAGCCGCATCCGCACGCTGCGCAAGAAAGTCCTCGCAGCTGTCGAGAAGGGTGATGCTGGTGCCGCAGCCGCAAGCCTGAATGAATTCGCGTCCGCTGCAGACAAAGCTGCCAAGACCAAGGTGCTGCACAAAAACACCTCCAGCCGCCTCAAGAGCCGCCTCGCCGTCAAGGTGGGTGCTCTTTCCAAGAAGGCCTGATTCCTCGTCTGCAAGGATTTCCCAAAAAAGACCCGCTGAGCCT
>CALDGV010000639.1 GCA_937941745.1 uncultured Prosthecobacter sp.
CAAGGGCGCGGAGTTCTTCTCGCGCATGAGCCTTGCCTCCCACGGGCCTGAGCGCGACACGGGACACACGGGCAACTTCTTCAACATGCTCTGGGCGATGCCCGGTGTGGCGCGTTCCGGTCCACAGGCGACAGGTGCCTGGATGCAGGAGTTTGGGGCGTGGTATTTCGACCTCGCGAGGCGCTGGGATGGCAGCTTTTTGCATCAAGGCCCGCCAGAAAACGGCAACGACAGCTATGCGGGCTGGGACTGCACGGGTGCCTATGTGCTGGCCTGCGCGATGCCGCTGAAGAAGCTCCATCTCACCGGCAAAAAATCCAGCAACGTGCCGCAGCTCAATGCCTCCGCGGCCCAGGCGGTCGTCGCGGATGGTCGCGGATGGAGCAACAAGGATCGCAACAGCTTCTACGACGCGCTCAATGACCAACAACTGCTCGAACGCCTGCAAAACTGGTCGCCCATCGTGCGCGAACGCGCCGCAGACGCGCTGAGCCGGCGCAAAGGCGCGAACGCAGCTCCATTGATCGAGATGCTCGGCGCACCAAGTCTCGAAGCGCGCTACGGTGCCTGCCAGGGCTTGATTTCTCTGCGCGGTCGCGCCGCGCCTGCGGTGGATGCTTTGCGAAAGACCCTGGATGCCCCCGATCTATGGCTGCGCATCAAAGCCGCGGAGGCGCTCGCCGCGATTGGCACGCCCGCGATGAAAGCGGTGCCGCGATTGCTCGAACTGCTGGCCCAGGTGGACGAGAAAAACGATCCGCGCGGCATGCAGCAGCGGTATCTCTCGTTCTGCCTGTTCGACACGAATGGCGAGCATGGCAGCGGCATGCTCAGCCGCTCGCTCGCTGGTGTGGACCGCGAGGCGCTCTACAAAGCCGTGAGGGCCGGGCTCAACAATCAGGATGGCCGGGCGCGGGGAGCTATTGGCTCTGTTTACCGCAATCTCTCGACTGATGAAATCCAACCGCTGCTTCCCGCCATTCTTCAGGCCATCGAGCAGCCTGCACCGAGCGGCGAGATGTTCGCTGACACGATTCGTGTCGAGGGACTGCGCGTGCTGGCTCAGCATCACGTCGAGCAAGGCATGGCCGTGCTGATGAAATACACGCGGGATCAGAATCCATGGGCGAGCCAGCAGCGGACGCCGGAGCTGATGAAGATCCTCCTCGCCTACGGCACGCATGCGAAGGCGCTGATTCCCGAGTTGGAGAAGCTCGCGCATTACTTCGAGAAGGAGGAGCCGGACTTTCCCAAACCACTCGGCCTGCAAAAGGCCAACTCGATCCGCGACACCATCAAGGCCATCGAAGCCAGCAACGACACGCCCACCCTGATCAATCTCCAGTAACATGAAACGCCTGCTTCTTGCCACCTCGGTCGTGATTGCATGCACCTCCGCCCTTTACGCTGAAGAAAAGCTCGAAAGAGGTAAAGACCGCATCGACACACCCGCGATCGGCAGCGGTCTGTGCGTTCACAATCTCTTCCAGTCCAACATGGTCGTGCAGCGGGACAAACCCATGCCGATCTGGGGCTGGGCAGCTCCCGGTGAAAGCATCACCGTGAGCTTTGGCAGAAACACGAAGTCCGTCACCGCCGCTGCCGACCGGTCATGGAAGGTCGAGCTGCCAGCCATTCCCGCCAGTGCGGAGCCGCGCACGATCACCGTGCAGGGCAAAGACGGCAAAATCGAGCTGACGAACATCCTCGTCGGCGATGTCTGGCTGCTTGGCGGCCAGAGCAACATGGAGTTTGAAATCGCCAAGCTGGAGGAAGGCCCGCTGGAGATCCTTTCAGCCAACTTCGATCAGATCCGTCTCTTCACCGTGCCTCAACAAAACGGCCCAGAGACCAAGAAGGCGTTCCCTCGCCAGCACCAGTGGAGTTCGTTTTTCAGCCGGCACTTCCGGCAAGGCTACTGGGATGTGTGCTCGCCAGACACCGTGGCGGAAATGTCCGGCATCGGTTACGTCTTTGGCCGTCGCCTCCACATGGCCACGCGCTTGCCCATCGGCCTCGTGGACGTTTCCAGAGGCGGGACTTCGCTCATGACCTGGACACCGATCGAGGTGCTGAGGAAAATCGACGCGCCGGAAGTTGTCAGAGAGTTGGCCGAGTGGGACAAAAAGGTGGCTGAGTTTGACCCGAAGAAGGATCTCGAGAGCCGCCTCAAGCAATACAACGACCGGGCCGCCGCCATGAAGGCCCAGGGCAAGCCGATCCCGGACGACCGCATGCCGCCCACGGATTTGCAGCCCGGTCCCGCTTCGGACATGAACCGGCCGGGAAGTCTCTTCGCTGCCACGCTCGCGACCATTGCCGGACTCCCGGTCAAAGGAGCCATCTGGCATCAAGGCTACAACGACGCGCTCATGCCGAACGGCCACAAGATGTATGCGCGGGTCTTCCCCGAAATGATCAAGGCCTGGCGCACCGCTTTCAATGATCCCGCCATGCCCTTCGGGATCATCACGCAGGAGACGCAGGATCAGCCGCAGACGCTGGAGAACTTCCTGCCGCCCATGGTGGACGAGGGCAACTACATCCGCGAAGTCCACTATCGGACCTTCCTCAACCTCCGCAAAGCCGGCGACAAAAACATCGGCTACGCCAGCAGCTTCGACCAGCACCGCTCCTGGTATCATCCGCAGCTCAAAGTCCCTGTCGGCGAACGCATCGCCAAATGGGCTCTCGCCACGCAATACGGCAAAAACATCCGCTGGCTGCCGCCGCAGCTTCAGGAAGTCAAAGCCGGCAACGGCAAGCTCATCCTCAAGCTCGACACCAGGGCCATCCCCTTCCATGACGGCCTGATCCAGGGCTTCGCCATCGCCGGGAAGGACGGGCGCTTCCAACCCGCGAAAGCCGAATGGCTCGACAAAAACGGCGGCAAAGGCCAGCCCGACTGGGAACGCTCCATCATCGTCCTGAGCAGCGATCTCATCCCCGAGCCCGTTTATTTCCGCTACGCCTGGGCCAGAAACCCGCTGGAGACTCTGAAGTCCAGCGACCTCTCGAACCTGCCCTTCGACACCCAGCGCAACGACACCTTCACGCTCGCCGACATGTATCAAATCTACACCAGCAAGAAATCCTCAACGCCGGGTGTGCTCCACGGCGGCGAAATGCGCGAACTCACCCAGGCGCTGAAAGCCGAGGACATGAAACGTCGCGTCGATGAAGCGAAGAAACTGATCAACCAGAGATGAACCTCGAAGCCATCCAAGACGAACTCAACAGCGCCGGACTCGATGGCTGGCTTTTCTTCGACCATCATCTCCGCGACCCGCTCGCCTATCGCGTGCTCGGCTTGCCTGACGCGGGCCATGTCTCGCGCCGCTGGTATTACTTCATTCCGGCCAAAGGCTTGCCGCGCGGCTTGGTCCATCGCGTCGAGCCGCATCAGCTCGATGCGCTGCCCGGTGAAAAGACACTCTATGCTCGCTGGCAGGAGCAGGAACCGGCCTTGCGCGATTTGCTGGGCGGTGCGCGAAAGGTTGCCATGCAATACTCGCCGCGCTGCGCCGTGCCTTACGTTGCGAATGTGGATGCCGGCACGGTAGAACTCGTCCGCAGCCTCGGCGTGGAAGTCGTCAGCTCGGCGGAGCTGATCCAGACTTTCGAGGCCCGGTGGACACCTGCGCAGCTCGAGCTGCACTTGGAAGCCGGTCGCCGCGTGGACCGCATCCGTGATGAGGCTTTCGATTTCATCCAGACCGCCACCCGCTGCGGCAAAGCCATCGACGAATATGGAGTGCAGCAGTTTGTCATGCAGCGCTTTCAGGAGGCCGGTATGATCACCAATCATCCGCCCATTGTCGGAGCGAACGTGAATGCATCGGACTCACACTATTCACCACCCGCGACCGGCAGTGCGCCCATTCGCCGTGGCGATCTCGTGCTGCTCGATCTCTGGGCGAAGCTGGATGTGCCCGAGAGCGTCTATTACGACATCACTTGGATGGCCTTCTGCGGCGAGGAAGTGCCTGCGCCCATGCGTGATGCCTTTGCCACCGTGGTCGCCGCGCGAGATGCGGGCATCCGCTTCGTGCAGGAAGCGATGGCCGCCGGGCGCACCATTCGCGGCTTCGAGGTGGACGACGCCGTGCGAGGCTGCATCGAGTCACGCGGCATGGGCCAGTTCATCCGTCACCGCACCGGCCACAGCATCGGCCGCGAAGTCCACGGCGTCGGCGCGAACATGGACAACTACGAGACCCACGACGACCGCCGCATCATCCCCTGGACCTGCTTCTCCATCGAGCCCGCGCTCTACCTGCCCGACTTCGGCGTCCGCACCGAGATCAACCTCTTCGTCGAGGAACGTAGCGCCCGCGTGACCGGCAGGATGCAAAACGACTTCGTGAACTTGTGAACTCATCGCTGCCAAATCATGCGCACTCTTTACTGCCTCTCAGCCCTCTTCTTCCTCTTCCCGATCATGACGACCGCGACTGAACTCGATATTCTTAAAACCCGTGCTGAAAGCGGTGATGCCGCCGCGCAACTCTCTCTCGCCATCGCGCTGCGAGATGGCAAGGGCATCGCGAAAAACGATGCGGAGGCCATGCAGTGGGCGCACAAGGCTGCCGATCAAGGAAATGCCGATGCGCAGGACTTTGTCGGCTTTGCCTACCTGCGCGGTGCGGTGGTGAAGCGGAACACCGCGCTCGCTTTCGCCTACTTCAAAGAAGCGGCGGATGAATCGGCTCAAGCGGCCTTCAACCTCGGTCAGTGCTACTTTGGCGCTCAAGGCACGCCGCAGGATTGCACGAAGGGCATCGAATGGTGGGAGAAAGCGGCGGCCAAAGGCCATGGACGCGCCGCTGCTGCCGCCGCGATGGCTTATCACGCGGGCGAGGGCATCCCGCGTGATGCAAAGAA
>CALDGV010000640.1 GCA_937941745.1 uncultured Prosthecobacter sp.
TTCGATGATCAGTGTGAACTGCGGTGCCAAGCATAGCTGCTACAACGCCATCGCCGCCGTGGTGAATCCTGGTGACGAAGTGATCATCCCGGCGCCTTACTGGACCAGCTATCCTGAAATGGTGAAGATCGTCGGCGGCATCCCCGTCATCGTCGAAACCAAGCGCGAGAATGGCTGGAAGATGACCCCGGAAGAATTTGAGGACGCCATGTCCCCGATGACCAAGATGGTGATCATCAACAGCCCTGGCAACCCGACCGGCTCCGTGTACAGCAAGGAAGAGCTGCAGGCCATCGGTGAGATCGCCGCCTCCGAAGACATCCTCATCCTCTCCGATGAGATCTATGAGAAGCTCGTCTATGCCGGCCAGCAGCACGTTTCCATCGCCAGCATCAGCAAGGACATCTTCGACCACACCATCACCATCAACGGCTTCTCCAAGGCCTACGCCATGACAGGCTGGCGCCTTGGCTACACGGCCGCTCCGAAGAAGATCGCCGACGCCATCGACACGATCCAGAGCCACACGACCAGCAACGTCACCACCTTCGCGCAATACGGCGCTCTCGCCGCTCTTACCGGCGACCAGCAGATCGTGGCCGACATGCGCGATGAGTTCGATGTGCGCCGCCAGTACATGCTCAGCCGCCTTCAGGCCATCAAGAACGTGCGCGTCGTCGAACCCCTCGGCGCCTTCTACTTCCTCGTGGACATCGAGCCCATCGGCATCAAGTCCGTGAACTTCTGCGAGAAGCTGCTCAGCAAGGCCCGCGTGGCCGCCGTCCCCGGCGTGGCCTTCGGCAGCGAGTACACCCTGCGCTTCAGCTATGCCACCGGCCTTGACGTGATCAACGCCGGCATGGACCGCTTCGAGGAGTTCTGCTCCCAGCATTGATCCGGGATTCATCCCCTTCCCCACAAGGCCGCCGGAAGCATCCGGCGGCCTTTTTGTTGCGCTGGCTACTTCGCCCGGCCCGGCTCGCGGGAACCCGAGCCCTTGGGCTGCTTCATGAGGCTGTCACCCAGCTCCGCGCGGATCTTCTCCGCATGCTTTTGCAGCTTCGCGACCTCCTCGGGAAACTGGGCGGCCAGGTTTTTCGATTCGCTCACATCGGCATAAAGGTCGTAAAGCTCCGGCGCCTCAATCTTCTGAGGCTTGTAGAGCACGGGAATGCCTTCCCTGGCCTTCGGCGCATCCGCAGGCAGGCTTCGGTAACTGTGGGGAAGCTGGAGCTTCCAGCGTCCGTCGCCGCTGGTGATGGCCTGAAGCTGGTTCTGCTCATAGTAGTAGGCATAGAACTCATGCGGATTCCGGGCTTCGGGAGCCCCGCTGACGATCGGCCAGCAGTTCAATCCATCAATCGCATGCGCAGGCAGCTTCGCTTCGAGCACCTGAGCCACGGTCGGCAGGATGTCGATGGTCATCATCATGGTGTCCGTGGTCGTACCTGCCGGAATCTTGCCAGGCCATTTCATCAGGCCTGAAACCCGAGTGCCGCCCTCCCAGCAGGTGCCTTTCCCTTCACGCAAAGACCCTGCACTGCCCGCGTGATCGCCATAGCTCAGCCAGGGGCCGTTGTCGGAAGTAAAGATGACCCAGGTGTTGTCCTCCAGCCCCTGCTTTTTCAGCGTATCGAGTATCTGCCCGACAGACCAGTCCACTTCCAGCATGACATCAGCAAACAACCCCTTGCCGGACTTGCCCTTGAACTTGTCGCTCACAAAAAGCGGCACGTGAACCATGCTGTGTGCCAGGTAGAGGAAGAAGGGACGGTCCTTGTTCTTCTCAATGAAGCGGATTCCGCGCTCCGTGTAGTCCGTGGTCAGTCGGGTCTGGTCTTCCGGCGTGATTTCCTCATCCACCACACGCTCGTTTTCCAGCATCGGCAGCTTCGGGTAAGTGCCCTTTTTGGCCTGTGGATGGTAGGGCCACATGTCGTTGGAATAAGGGATGCCGTAGTACTCATCAAAACCGTGCCGGGTGGGCAGAAACTCAGGCAGCGAGCCCAGGTGCCACTTGCCCACCGCCGCCGTGGCATAGCCTTTCTGCTTCACAAGCTCCGCCAGCGTCATCTCGTCAGCATGAATTCCATGTCGGGCCGAGGGACCAAGGGCACCGTGCATCCCGATCCGGTTTGGATAGCAGCCCGTGAGCAGCGCCGCACGCGAGGCCGAACAGACCGGCTGGGCCACGTGAAAGTTGGTGAACTTCCTGCCTTCGGCAGCCAGACGGTCAATGTTGGGCGTCTGATATCCCTGAGCGCCAAAGCAGCTCACGTCTGCATAGCCCATGTCATCCATGAAAATGACCACCAGATTCGGGGTGGATGGCGCGCTCCCGGCATGACTGACCAGGAGCGAGGCGGCAAGGAAGGCGAGAAGTTTCTTCATGAGCGACAAGCAACGCCCCCCGGCCCCCCGATATGTCATCCATGTCCAGCGCCGAATCCAGGGTTGCCCGCCTGGAAACCCCGGCTAACGGAAGTTTTGCCTATGCTTTGCAGCATCCGTTTTCGGTTCCCCCTGCCCGCGGCGATTTTCGCCGGCTTTGTCTTCGCCAGCACCGTCAGCTCTTCGCTGGCGCAATCCTCCGTGATCGTGGTGGACACCTTCAACCGCAAAGTCCACGTGGCGGGCAACGCCAATTCGCGCCGCCCCGTCGGTGGTCTGGCCAAGATCGCCACGGGCATGGTGGCCCTGGACTGGTCCGCGGCCTCCAAAGTGGGTGTCAACGTCCTTGCTCCGGTGCCCGCCTATGCTCCGCAAATGGCAGGCATCAACCTCCTGGGCCTGCAACCGGGCGACAAAATGACCCTGCGCGACCTGATTTATGCCACGATGATGGGCGGTGACGATCTGGCGGCGATCACGCTGGCCGACTTCGTGGGGCGGGATCACCTCTATCGTCTCGGCCGTCAGGGCGATCCCCAGGTGGAGTTTGTCCGGCAGATGAACCAGCTGGCCTACCGTGAAGGAGCTACTGGCACACGCTTCCAAAATCCACACGGCTACGAAAACACCCGCACGCCCGGACTTTCTACGGCGGCGGACATCGCCCGCCTTGCCCTTTATGCGGTGTCACGGCCGGCCATGCGCTTTTACACCAACCAGCGCAGCCGCAATGTCACCATCTACCGCAGTGGACAGCAGCTTTCGGTGCCCGTGAACAACACCAACACGCTGCTCGGCGTGGACGGTGTGGATGGCGTGAAGGCTTCCTCGACGCCTCGTGCCGGCGGGTGCTGTGCCATCTCTGCGGAGCGCCCGGCTTCGGTTTACAAGCAGCAGGACGGCAGCAGCCTGATCTATCGCCACCGGCTGGTGGTCGTGGTCATCGGCTCAAGCCGCCCCTTCGACGAAGGCCATGCCCTGCTTCAGCAAGGCTGGAATGCCTACAACCGCTGGGTGGCGGCAGGGCGCCCCATCACAGATGAAAAGCAGCTGCTGAACAACTTCTGATCACGGCCTGAAAGGCACGCGATCTGCTGCATTCAGACCCACCCCCTCAATCCATTTTACACCTTCTAGTCAAACCCATGCGAATCGGTATCCTCAACAGCGGCGGCGATTGCCCCGGCCTCAATGCAGTCATTCACGGCGTCGTCGGCGCTTCCCACACTCTGGGCTGGGAAGTCGTGGGTTTCCGTGATGGTTTTGAAGGCCTGCTGCCACCGGGGGACTACATGATCCTCGACCCCTCGCGCACGGTAGGCATCACCAAGCTCGGCGGCACCATCCTCGGCACCACCAACAAGGGTCATTTCGTGGCCAAGGTGGGAGAGGGCAATGTGGCAGAAGTGCCGAAGGAAATCGTCGAAAAGGCCAAGGCCACCCTGCGCCACCTGGAAATCGGCGCCCTGATCGTCGTCGGTGGAGACGGCTCCCTCACCACTGCGCTGCAGCTTTACAACATGGGTGTGCCAGTCATCGGCGTGCCGAAGACCATCGACAATGACATCCAGGCCACGGCCATGACCTTCGGCTTCGACAGTGCCGTGCACTCGGTCGTGGATGCCCTGGACCGCCTGCACACCACGGCGGAGAGCCACAAGCGCGCCATCGTTCTGGAGGTGATGGGCCGGCACGCCGGCTGGATCGCCCTCTATGGCGGCATGGCCGGCGGGGCAGATGTCATCCTGCTGCCTGAAATCCCCTTCCACATGGAGCATGTGGCCGACACGATC
>CALDGV010000641.1 GCA_937941745.1 uncultured Prosthecobacter sp.
AGATGAAGAGAAAGGCCATCAGCCGCCCCCACTTTTCCGCGCCGAAGCCAGCGCGCAGCCACCGGTAAGTGCCGCCACTGGCCGGCATGGCCGCTCCGAGTTCACTCCAGACCAGCGCATCCGGCAGGGTGATGAGGAGGGCGGCCAGCCAGCCCAGCATGGACTGCGGGCCTCCAAGCGTCGCCATCAGGGCAGGCAGGGTGATGAACGGGCCAACACCGATCATGTTCGACATGTTCAGCGCCGTGGCAGTCCACGGGCCAAGGCGGCGTTCGAGGTGACCTTCAGGAAGAAGCGACTGGGACATCGGAGTGAGTTCGCCCTGCATTTCCAGCAAGCGCAGATGCTTTGTCGATGCGGAAAACAGGTACTGCTGGGCTCTGATTGATTGATGACCGAGTGATCTGGTGACTTACTGCGTAGTCTAAGCCGAGATGTCCGCCGCCCCCCTGTTTCCTGCCACCCGCTGGACCCTTCTGCAGACTCTGCGTGAAGGTTCCGACGCGGATGCGCTCGAAGCTCTCGAACTGCTCTGCCGTGCCTACTGGATGCCTCTGTACATGGTGGCCCGGCGCTTTGCTCTGAAGCCAGAGGATGCGGAGGACCTTGTTCAAGGCTTCTTCGAATCCCTTCTGGAGGCCGACTCTCTTCAAAACGTGGATCCCAGCCTGGGCAGGCTGAGGTCCTACCTGCTGAAAAGCTTTCAGAACTACCAGAGCAAACAGTGGCATGCCTCCAGGACCATGAAGCGTGGAGGTGTGATCGATCTGATCAGTCACACGCTCATGGATGAGGCGGAGGCCCATTTCCTGCAGATTGCCGATGAAAAGGCGGACATCGAAACCCTGTACAACCGCGAATGGACCCGGCTCCTGCTGGAGCGCAGCCTGGAAAAACTGCGCCAGCAACACCTGAGCAAGGATCTGGGCGAATTGTTCGATGAACTGGTCGTGCACCTGACCCGGGATGAGACGGAAGCTGCTCGGATGGCCTCGGCGGAAAAGCTGGGCTTGAGCAGCCTGGGCTTCCGTCAGGCGGTCTTCCGCATGCGCCGTGCTTATCGTGGGTGCATTGAGGATGAACTGGCCATGACTCTCGGCACAAGCGATCCCGAGGTGATCCGGAGGGAGGTGTGTGAGCTCTTCAAATCCTTTGAATAAACCTTTTCTGCATGCCCGAATCCTTCAGCAAGCTCATCGCAGGTCACGAACGCCACATCCTGGCGCGGATGATCGCGGATGATGAGATGCAGGAGGTTTCTCAGGATGGCTTCGTCGGGCCCTACAGGCTGATCGAGTGCCTGGGCGAAGGCGGTTTTGGCTTTGTCTGGAGGGCGGAGCAGGTTGAGCCGGTGCGCCGCGAGGCGGCTTTGAAGGTGCTGAAGCGCGGCATGGACACGGCTCAGGTGCTTTCACGCTTCAGCCTCGAGCAGCAGTCCCTGGCCAGCATGGAGCACCCGCACATCGCCGCTCTGCTGGATGCCGGTGCCACGATTGATGGCAGGCCCTATTTTGTGATGGAGCTTGTGCGCGGCAGTTCCGTGACTGCCTGGTGCCGCGAGAAAAAGCTGCCTTTGGAAAAGCGGGTGGAGTTGTTCAAGCAGGTCTGTGCAGGCGTGCTGCATGCTCATCAGAAGGGGATCATCCACCGCGACCTGAAGCCGACGAACATCCTGGTTGCCGAGGTGGACGGAATGCCGACGCCCAAGATCATCGACTTCGGCATTGCCAAGGCGATGACCGCAGGGTTCACCGGCCATACGATGGACACGCGTCCTGGTCATGTGGTGGGCACGCCTCTTTACATGTCTCCAGAGCAGCTTGCGGGAGAGAGGGACGCCGATGTCCGAAGCGATGTTTATGCTCTCGGCGTCCTGTTTTATGAGATGCTTACCGGCATGCTGCCCTATCAGGCCTATGCCAGGCCGGAGACATCGCCGGTGGAGATGCTCCGCATCGTCAGTCAAAGGCGTCCACAGCGTCCTTCCGTGGCCATCACGGACACCATCAAGATGACGCCTGTGCAACAACGGCAGGAGGCCGATGCGGCCCGGCTGCTGGGAGGCATTCCTGCGGATCTGGATTGGATCATTCTCAAGGCTCTGGAGCATGATCGTGAGCGCCGCTACGACAGCGTGGCTTCGCTGATGGCGGATGTGGAGCACTTTCTGCGGCTCGAACCCGTGCTGGCTCGTCCACCCAGTTTCAGTTACCTGGCTGGTCGTTGGGTCAGGCGTCATCGCCTCGCTGCTGCAGCGGCGACGATCAGTGTCACGGCCGTGCTTGGCGGTGCTGCCCTGGCTCTTTGGCAGGCGCATCTGGCCCGGATGGCCCAGGCCGTGGCGGAAAAGGAATCCTTCCGTGCTCAGCAGGCAGCTGGTTTCCTGACCACCATGCTGGACCGGGTGGCGGAGGAGGTGGCCAAAGGACGGAATCCAGAAGCACTCAAACTGGCCTTGGAAGACAGTCGCCACCAGATCGAGAGCTTGTCCCAGGACCCAGCTCTTCAGGCGGAGCTTTTCAACCGCGTCGGCTGGCTCTACGAAACCATGGGCGAGCGCAAGCTGGCCCTGCCGCTGCTCGAAGCTCATGCACGAGCCCTGGCCCGGCTGCATGGCGACAACAGCGACGAGGTGTGGAAGGCCGAACTCAACCATCTGGCGCGCTTCATTGATCATGGAGCCCGTTCTTCGGCTCCGCCGATGCTGGCTGACCTGCGCGCCCGCGTGGAGAAAGCTGGGAAGAAGATGAGCGAAGTCTGGTTCCTCGTCCGTCGTCAGGAGGTGCGCGTTCAAGCCAAGCTGCGGCGCCCTGACCTGGCCATTCCCATCGCCCGGGAAGTTCTGGCCGACTTATCCAAGGCCAATGTCTCGAATTGGACGGCCATCGTGGTGAAGATCTCCTGCAGTGATGCCTTTCAGGAAGGGAACCAGTTTGATCTGGCAGAAAGACTGATCCGCGAGTGCATTGCTGCTGCGGCTTCCTTCAAGGATTCCGACATGCTGAAAGCCAGGCTCCACGAGTCCCTGGTCAGCATCCTCCGCAGAAAAAAAGACTTCGCTGCAGCCGTGAACACGATGCGTGAGCGGATTGATGAACTGCGGAAACGCTTTGGGCAGGATTCACTGGCTCTCGTTTTGCCCCTGCTGGAACTCGCGGAAGTTCAGGAGGAGGGGCGTTCGCTCGAAGGGGCGGCCGAATCTGCCCGCGTGGCCGTTCGTGCGGCACGCAAGGAAGCTGCGCAGCAGCCCGACAAGGTTTCGGTGGATGGGCTGAGTCCACGTGAGGCCCTGGTCCGGTCGCTGAAGGAGCTGGCTGGCTATGAAAGCCGCCTGGGACGTCATCAGGAGGCCTTGAAACTCGCCAGCGAAGCCTGTGTGATTGCCGAAGAGCAGGGGCACCTTACTCGCCAGGCGGATGCACTGCTCGCCCTGGCTCAGGTGCAGGAGCAGGCGGGGGACCTGGAGGCCGCCTACCGCACCTACCAGCAGCGGCGTTCACGCACTGGTTCCGGGGGTGCCAACTACCAGCGCTGGCATGAAGACCTGCGCTCCATGGTGGAGATCCGGCTGCGGCAGAAGCGCCCCTTGGAGGCCCTCAGGCTGGTGCGGGAGCTTTGGCAGCTCGAGAATGCCAGTGAGGAAGCCAGGGCTGATCAGGAATTCATGGCCAGCATCGCCCGGCTGGCGCTGCGCTGTCACGAGGCAGCCGAAGCTGCCGGCTTGATGACTGAAAATCCTGCAGAGCTCGCTGCCTGGCGGCAGTCGATTCAGGAACACAGCCGTTGAACCATGCTTGGATTGTCCAAAAGCACCGCAGTCACGGTCTGTGGCAAGCTGCGTTCTTTGCCTCATGGTGTCTTTCATGCCTGCTCGTCTGCTTCTGCCCATGCTTGTCCTCCCAGCCGCTGGAATGGCTGCGGAGCCTGTGAGCTTCAGCCGCGAAATCCTGCCCATTCTCTCTGACAACTGCCTGAGCTGCCATGGTCAGGATGAAGCTCATCGGAAGGCGGATTTGCGGCTCGACACGCGCGAGGGCGCGCTGGCTGTAATCAAGCCTGGATTGCCTGATGCCAGTGACTTTCTAGCCCGGATCACCACGGATGACCCCGACGAGGTCATGCCGCCGCCGAAGTCCCACAAACCACCGCTCAAGCCAGACCAGGTGGCGCTGTTCCGGCGTTGGATTCAGGAAGGAGCCCCCTGGGGCAGGCATTGGTCCTTCGAAAAGCCGGTGAAGCAGGCTGTCCAAGGTCATCCAGTGGACTTTTTTGTGCAGAAGAAGCTGGCTGAAGCCGGTTTGAAGCCAGCGCCAGCGGCTGCAGAGCACACGCTGCGCCGCCGCCTGTCCTTTGATCTTACCGGGCTGCCTCCGAGCGATCTCACCACACCGGTTGTTCAGCTGGTGGACCGTCTGCTGCAGTCACCTCACTTTGGGGAACGCATGGCCATGTGGTGGCTGGATGTGGCCCGCTATTCCGATACCGATGGGTTCCAGTCGGACGCCACCCGCACCAACTGGCCCTGGCGCGATTACGTGGTTGAATCCTTCAACGCAAACAAGCCCTACGACCAGTTCACGCTCGAACAGTTTGCCGGCGACCTGCTGCCCGGTGCGACGCCGGAGCAGAAGCTGGCCACCTGCTTTCACCGCAACCACATGACGAATGGTGAAGGCGGTCGGGACAAGGAAGAGTCGCGCATCGACTACGTGATCGACCGTGTGAACACCATGGGCTCGGCCTGGCTGGGCCTCACTCTCGGCTGCACGCAGTGCCATTCACACAAGTTCGATCCGGTCTCCCAGCATGACTACTATGCCCTGAACGCCTTCTTCAACAGCATTGATGAAGACGGTGCCGCAGGCTCTGGTGCCAAGCCTTACCTCAGCTATCAGTCACCTTATGCCATGCGCGCCGTCAGGGAAATGCAGGCCCTGGTGGATCAGCGGAGGCCGGTCGAAGCGCAGGCGCGGGCGGCTGCGGCCAAGCCTTTTGAAGCATGGCTGCAGGCCCGGAAACAAGAGGTCGGCACGGAGTTCAAAGCCTGGCATCTGCTCCAGGGAGCTTTGGAATCCCAGGAAGGAACCCGGCTTCATCAGGCTATGGATGGCAGCGTGACTGCCAGCGGGCCTCATCCTCGCCAGGATGACTACCGCTTGATCACCCAGGTGCGCCTTCCGCGTCTCACGGGTCTCAAGCTGGAGGTCATGCCTCTCGAAGGCAGGCTCTCGCGTGGCAAGAGTGGCGATTTCATCCTCACCGACATCAAGGTGCAGGTGCGCCGCAAGGGCAGTTCGCAGATCCGCGACATCGCCGTGGCCTCTGCGGTGGCGGATTTCGAGGGGGGCAAGAATGCCACGCGCCAGTATGGAGCGGTTTCGGGAACTCTGGACGACGATCCCCGCAATGGCTGGACAACCCGTGGTGCTCCGCAGGACAAGATTTACACGGCTCTCTATGCGCTTAAGGAGCCTCTGTTTTTCGAAGAGGATGAGGAACTGATCTTTGAGCTTCGACATCGTTCGACGGATGGTGATGCCAACATCGCCAAGTTCCGCCTTTCTGCGACGGATCAGCCTGGCCCTGCCGTGCGTGAGCTAGGCCCGGCGCCTTTGGAACAGCTGGCCCAGGCCCGTGAAATGACTCCAAAGCTGAAGGAGCGGCTGATGGCGCAGTTCCTGGTCGATTACGAACCTTATCAGCGGGCCCGCGCCTCGCTGGAACGCGCTGAGGCACAGTTGAAGGAGGTCAAGGCGGCTGCGGGGAAGCTCAATGTCATGGTCCTGACCGAGCGCAAAGCTCCGCGTGAAACGCATGTGCTTGTGCGTGGCGTGTGGGACAAGAAGGGGGATGTGGTCGCCCGTGGGGTTCCCGAGGCCATCGCGCCCTGGCCGCAAGGTCTGGCCCGCGACCGCATCGGCCTTGCCCGCTGGATCACCTCCCGCGACAATCCGCTCACGGCACGTGTGTTTGTGAACCACGTCTGGCAGATGCTTTTTGGTGCCGGACTGGTGCGCACGCCCGATGATTTTGGCCTGCAAGGTCAGCGTCCCACCCATCCTGAACTGCTCGACTGGCTGGCGGTGGACTTCATGGACCATGGCTGGGATGTGAAGCACCTTCTGAGGCGCATCGTCACCAGTCACACCTACCAGCAGGACAGTGCAGGGAGTCCGGAACTTCTCGCCCGTGATCCAGACAACCGTCTTTTGGCCCGTGGCCCGCGCTTCCGCCTGCCTGCCTGGATGCTGCGGGATGCCGCCCTGGCGGTTTCCGGTTTGCTCAACCCTGCTTTGGGTGGCCCGCCTGTCCGGCCCTACCAGCCCGAAGGCGTCTGGGAGGAGATTTTCATGGGTCGCTTCACCTATGAGCCGAGCGAAGGCGCTGCTCAGAACCGCCGCACCCTCTATGCCTTCTGGCGGCGCAGCATTGCTCCGACCTTCCTTTTCGACAGCGCCCAGCGCCGCGTCTGTGAGGTTGGCATGACGCGGACCAACACCCCGCTGCAGGCGCTGACCCTGCTCAATGATCGCACCATTCTCGAAGCTTCGCGGGAGCTCGCCCGCAAGATGCAGCCGATGAAGCATGACGCGGAGCGCATCGACTGGCTCTGCCAGCGGGTGTTGAGCCGCCGGCCGAGTTCGGAAGAAATGGAGGTTCTCCAACGGGAATGGCGGCGGGCTCGCGGACACTATGAGCAAGCTCCGGAAGAGGCGGCGAAGTATCTGTCAGCCTCTGCCTCACAGCCTTCCCTGGCCGATCTGGCTGCCGGCACCCTCGTTGCCACGCTGGTTCTGAACCTGGATGAGGCCATCACTCATGAGTGATGGCTGGCATCAGATCCAGGTGGTGTATCCCAGGGCCTTCAGCAGCGTCCGCAGACTGAGCATGACCACCAGCGTTCCCACCACAACCATCATGGGGCGGTGGGGCAGTTTCTTGGTCATGTAGGCTCCCAGCGGGGCGGCGATGACGCCACCAGCCGCCAGACCCGCAATGACCTGCCAGTGACCAAGTCCGATGCTCAAAAAGAAGGTGATCGAGGCTGAAAGAGTGACGAAGAACTCCACTGCGTTCACGCTTCCCACGGCCTCGCGGACTGAATTGCCGCGCACGATCAAGTTGGTGGCCACGATGGGGCCCCAGCCGCCTCCACCGACTGCGTCCAAAAAGGAGCCGATGAGTGCCAGAGGGGTCAGTTTGGTGGTCACTTCACGAGGAGGGAAGGGCATGAAAGCCTTCACGATGATCACGACGCCCATGATCATCAGATACCCGGAGATGTAGGGTTTGATCAGCTCTCCATCGAACGAACTGAGCACATAGGCCCCAAGCGCTGCGCCGATGATGCCAGGGATCAGCAGTCGCCTGAAGAGATCACGGCTGATGTTGCCAAAGGTGTGGTGGGAGAGGGCCGAGGCACCCGTGGTGAAG
>CALDGV010000642.1 GCA_937941745.1 uncultured Prosthecobacter sp.
CAGCAGCATTGCTATCCAGCGCAGGGCCAGACTCTTGAGTCTTTCAAAATATAAGTCATTTCATGCCGTCTGGAATTAACGCAACTCCGGGCCCAGTGCCTCAATGAGCCTCAAAACCGGTTTTTCCAGGGGCAGCGCGGCAGGGGAAAGCACCCACTCCTTGTCACGAAACATGCCTTCTGGCGGCATGGACTGGCGGATCAAGGCGATTGAATCAGGGGGAGTCATCGTGGAAACGGCGGCTTCATCGCTTCTGACTACGTTTCTTTCAATCCTGGGCAGCGCACAGAAACAAAAAACGCCGCCTGTTTCCAGGCGGCGTCCGGGGATGGTTCTTTCCGGCCCTGGCCGGAGGGAGATTACTTCGTCGGAACTTCCGAGATGGTCTTGAGAACGCGGGAGGCGATCTGGTAAGGATTGCCCTGGCTGTTCGGACGACGATCTTCCAGGTAGCCCTTGTAGCCGTTGTTCACGAAGCTGTGCGGCACGCGGATGGAAGCACCGCGGTCAGCAAGACCCCAGGTGAACTTGTCAATGCTCTGGGTTTCGTGGAGACCAGTGAGACGCATGTGGTTGTCCGGACCATAGACGGCGATGTGCTCGTGCATGTTCTTCTCGAAGGCTCCCATGAGGGCGAGGAAGTAATCCTTGCCGCCCACTTCACGCATGTGCTTGGTGGAGAAGTTGCAGTGCATGCCGGAGCCGTTCCAGTCGGTGGCGCCCAGGGGCTTGCAATGGAACTCAACGTCAATGCCATACTTCTCGCAGAGGCGGATCAGGATGTAACGGGCCACCCAGACCTGGTCAGCGGCGGTCTTGGAGCCCTTGCCGAAGATCTGGAATTCCCACTGGCCCTTGGCCACTTCGGCGTTGATGCCTTCGTGGTTGATGCCTGCTTCCAAGCAGATGTCGAGGTGCTCTTCAACGATCTGACGAGCAATGTCTCCGACGTTCTTGAAGCCGACTCCGGTATAGTAGGGCCCCTGCGGGGCGGGATAACCGTTCTCGGGGAAGCCGAGGGGGCGGCCATCCTGGTAAAGGAAGTATTCCTGCTCGAAGCCAAACCAGGCGTCGGCATCATCCATGATCGTGGCGCGGTCGTTGGAGGCGTGAGGGGTGCCATCAGCATTGTAAACTTCACACATCACCAGGGCACCGTTCTTGCGGGTGCAGTCAGGATAGACGGCAACGGGCTTCAGCACGCAATCCGAGCTGCCGCCGGGGGCCTGCTTGGTGGAGGAGCCATCGAAACCCCAGTTGGGAAGCTCTTCGAGCTTGGGGAAGCTGGCGAATTCCTTGATCTGGGTTTTGCTGCGGAGGTTGCGGACGGGCTCGTATCCGTCGAGCCAGATGTATTCGAGTTTGTATTTAGCCATGGTTGTGGTTTTTGACTTGGATTTGAGGTTGCTTGGCGGTTGGGAAAGCGGCCCTCCCGCATCGGCGCAATTCGATAAAGCATAGCCCGTGCCAGCCGGGAAAGTTTTTTTCAGGTCTTGTGCGAGAAAATCGGGGCAGGATTCGCAATGGCGATAGGGGGGATTATTCCTTCACACGCTCCATCTGGGCTCCGAGGCTGCCCAGCTTGTCGTCGAGGTGCTCGTAGCCACGGTCAATGTGGTAGAGCCGGTTCACATGGGTGCTGCCTTCGGCCACAAGACCGGCCAGGACGAGGGCGGCCGAAGCTCGGAGGTCACTGGCCATGACTGGGGCGCCTTTCATCCTGGCTCCACCGCGGATGCGCGCCGTGGCTCCCTGGAGGTCGATGTCTGCTCCCATGCGCTTCATTTCCGCCACATGCATGAAGCGCTGGGGGAAGATGGTCTCCGTGATGGTGGAGACATCGTCAATGACGCAGGCCAGGGCGCAAAACTGGGCCTGCATGTCCGTGGGAAAGCCTGGGTAGCAGAGCGTCGTGAGGTCGAACCCCCTGGCTTCCGGGTTGGGGGCGATGCTGATGCTGTCCTTGGTGGTTTCGATGGGGAAACCGCACTTTTTCAGGGCTTCCAGCACGGCCTTGAGGTGCTCTGGGATGACCCTTTTCAGGGTGATGCCGTCTCCAATCATGGCCCCGGCGCACAGGAAGGTGCCAGCCTCGATCCGGTCAGGGATCACGGTGTGTTCGGCACCATGGAGTTCCTTGACGCCCTCGATGACGATGCGGTTGGTGCCTGCACCTTCGATTTTGGCACCCATTTTGATCAGGAATTGAGCCAGATCTTCGACTTCAGGTTCGGCTGCCGCCCCTTCGATGATGGTGGTGCCTTTGGCGAGCACGGCGGCCATCATGACGTTGTCAGTGCCGAGCACGG